>NZ_DAIUCK010000008.1:0-48567 GCF_036846205.1 Rhabdothermincola sp.
GGTCAGGCCCTCCGCGCCCCACCACCCTCCTCGCCAGCACCCTCACGGACTTCGGGGGAGGCGACTTCCGGGACGCCGAGCTGGTGGGGGCGATGATCCTCGTGCTGGTGCTGCTGGCCGTGTTCGGCGCCACCCGTGACCGGTTCACTATCGAGATCGACGTGCGCACGACGCCACCGTTCCGGGCGGACGCGTACGTCGCCGCCAGCACGCTCGTGCTCGGGGCCGCCGTCGCCTATGCCACCTGGAGCGCGTACGCCACGAGGTACGCGACGGTCCTCTTCCCCCTGGTGATGTTGCTGGTGGCGGGGGGCATCCAACGCTTCGGGGACCGCTGGGTCCGTGACGGGATCGCGGTCGCGGTGACGGGCGCGTTCCTCCTCGGTGGGGTGTACAACCTCGTCGCCGTCCGCACCCAGGCGGGGGTGATCGGAGCCGCGGTCGGAGAGCGGGCCGCGGCGGGCGATGTGGTCGTCTACTGCCCGGACCAGCTCGGCCCGGCTGGGAGCCGGGAGATGCCGGCGGATGTGACCCAGCTCGTCTACCCGACGTTGGACGGCCCCGAACGGGTCGACTGGCGCGACTACGAGGCTCGGAACCGGGCGGCAGATCCGCAGGCCATCGCCCAGCAGATCCTGGATCGGGCAGGCCCATCCCACCGCATCTTTCTGGTGTGGAGCGGGAGCTACGCCACCTTCGAGGGCCGGTGCGAGGCCCTGCTCGATGCGTTGGCTCGCGCCCGTGGAGGGGCGGAGGTGCTCGTGGAGGAGGCCGGCGACCGCTACTACGAGCACGCCCAGCTCGTCATGCTGCCGGCGTCGACGCCATGACGGCGATCCGTCGAGCACCGTCCCGGGGATGGTGGGCTGGGCTCCGTGAGGACCTCTGGGTGGTGGTGCCCGCCTGGGTGACCGCCCGGATCCTGGTGGTCGCGGCGTACGTCGCCGCCCGGGTGGTCGCGGATCGTTTCGCGCTGGCGCCTCCGGCGCTCGCCGACGGGCTGCTGGCCTGGGACGGGACCTGGTACCGCGACATCGCCGCGGTCGGCTACGGGGGGCTCGACCGGGAGGCGTTGCGGTTCTTCCCCGGATTCCCCTTGGCGGGCCGGCTCGTCGGCGGCTCGCTCGGCTCGCAGGGCGCGGCGCTGGTGCTGATCGCGAACCTGGCCTCCATCGTGCTGGGCGTGCTGGTGCTGCAGCTGATGCGGGCGGAGGGGCGTAGCCGCGCCGCGGCCGGCCGGGCGGTGTGGCTCATGATGCTGTTCCCGCCGGCGTTCGTGCTGGTCTGGGGGTACGCCGAGGCGCTGATGCTGGTGGGGGCGCTCCTGGCGTTCCTGGGCCTGCGCACCCGTCGTCCGTGGGTGGCCGCAGCCGGGGGGCTCCTGGCGGCGCTGTGCCGGCCGCTCGGCATCCTGCTCGCGATCCCCGCCGTGGTCGAGGTTGCCCGTACCTGGCGCGCCGGTCGCGGTCAGGACCGCGCCGGCGGGCTGGCCGCCATCGCCGGGCCGCTGGTCGGCACGGCGCTCTACGCCGGATGGGTCTGGGTCCGCGACGGTGACCCGTTGCTCCCCTTCACCGTGCAGGAGGACCTGCGCGGCCGGGCCGTGAACCCGATCACCCGCATGTGGGACGGCCTCGTCGACCTGGTCGGCCCGGAGCGTTTCGGCCAGGGGCTGCACCTGCCGTTCGCCGCGCTTTTCGTGGTGCTGCTGGTGCTGGCCTTCCGGCGGTGGCCGGTCTCCTACGGGTTGTACGCCGCGGCGGTGTTGGCACTGGCGCTCGGCGCGGAGAACCTCAACTCGCTCGAGCGGTACGGCCTGAACGCCTTCCCCTTGGTGCTCACCCTTGCGCTCTACACCGCGGACGAGCGGGCGGAGCGGCCGGTGCTGGCGTTGTGCGCGGCCGGGTTCGTGTCGCTGGCGACCCTCGCCTGGCTGGCGGCGTACGTACCCTGACGGAGGGTGGGCCGGCGCGTGAGGGTCAGGCCAGGTGCAGCCCGACCCTCACGGGTTCCGCGCCGATCGTCGCCGGGCCCTCCCGCCGGGGTTCTACTCGTCGTATGGCCAGGACCTCCGAGGTGCGGATGCTGGCCACGCGGGTGCTCCAGCAGTCGACCACCTGCCGGCCCGACGCGGTGGCGAAGAACGTGGTCATCTGCCCTTCCTGCTGGTAGGCGTCGGCGCCGTCGATCATCTCGACCGTGCCGTCTCGGAGGGTGACGCGGTAGGCAGCCACAGGTCTCCTCGCTCTCTGGTCCTCGGAGGAACGCTACGGGCATGGGCCTGTGAGGAGGAAGAGGGCCAACTCTGTGGATTTCGCGACTTCTCCACAGCTCGGCGCCTCATGGCCACCAGGATCCTCGCGATACGCGCCGGACGGGCTGAGGGTCCGCGAGCGGCTCCGCTCGGCGCGCGAGAGTGCCCGCCATGGGAGACCAGATCCTGTCGATCACCTGCCCCCGCTGCGGAGCCACCGCCACCGAGCGGTTCTACGGGCCCTGCGGCGGCTGCCGGGAGCAGCTGCGGGCCACGGTCGGGGGTGAGCGGCGCGACGTCGAGGCTGCGGCCTACGAGCCGAAGATGCACGTCACGCCGAATGCGGTGGCACTGAAGGAGTGAGTCATCAGGCGGCAGGGCGCTCCGCGATGGTCACCTGCCGCATGACGTCGCCCTTGCGGGTGGCGTGCACCGTCTCCATACCCTCCACGACCTGACCGAAGAGGTTGTACTGCTTGGGTAGGCGCCCCGCGAGGTCCACCAGGCAGATGAAGAACTGCGAGCCGTTCGTGTCCGGGCCGGCGTTCGCCATCGCGACCGCACCCTCCACGTAGTCCCCCTGCACGGGCTCGTCGGCGAAGCGGTAGCCGGGGCCCCCGCGCCCCGTACCGTCAGGGCAGCCGCCTTGGATGACGAAGCCGGGTTCCACCCGGTGGAACGTCAGCCCGTCGTAGAAGCCCTCGCGAGCGAGGGCGACGAAGTTGTTGACGGTGTTGGGAGCGAGACGGGGGTCCAGGTCCATCACGATGGTTCCCCGATCGGTGGTGATGGTGGCCCGGTAGATGGCGTTCTCGTCGATCTGCATGGCAGGGGGGTTCGGCATGGCGCTCATCCTCTCACGCCGTCGAGGAGGTCGCGCCCTCGGGTCCTCAGCGGAGCGAGGTCGGGGCACCCCCGTCACCGAGGGGGGTCACCCACGGCCCGGGTAGGGCTCGCCGATTCCTGCGTGAGGATGCCCGCGAGACCTCGCAGGAGCAGGCCGTGGATCACCCCCAGCGCCTGGTCTCGCGAGAGGTCGGGCTGCTCGAGCCAGGCCGCCACCGCGGCGTCCAGGCAGCCGAGCACGCTGCGGGCCAGCAGCCGAGCCGGGGCGTCACCGCCCCACCAGTCGGCCAGCCGCTCGCAGCGCCGGCGCCGGGCCTCCACGACGAGTGGGTGCAGGGTCGCCTCGGGGGTGCCCACCAGCTTCCAGGCGGCGGGGTTCGCGGCGGCGATGCGGAGGTACGCATCGACCAGAGCAGCCAGGTGGTCGCCAAGCGTGCGGTGCGGATCGGACGAGATCGAACGCAGCGCCTCGTCGAGCTGGAGGGTGCACCGTAGGTGCACCGCGGCGAGCACCCCGCTGCGGTCACCGAAGTAGTTGTGGACCAGGGCTCGGGACACCCCAGCCTGCTCGGCGATCTCCTCCAGGGTGACCTCGCTGGGATCCCGGCGGGTGAAGACCCGCTCGGCAGCGTCGACGATCTGCTCGCGGCGGATCTCCGGGTCGAGCCTGGTTCTCGTGCGCCCCCCTCGCGCCGGCTCGGTCACCTGGCCTGCCTCGAGATCCCCGCCCCGCAGCGGACTCCCTAGCCCTTGCTCTCGCCGTCAGAAGTGGTCTTGGCAGCAGGTTTGGGTACGACCTTCTTGCTCTCGGTGACCTCCAGGGGGAAGTGGCAGGCGACGTAGTGGCCGAGGCCGATCTGGCGCATCTTCGGCTCCACCTGCGCGCACATGTCCTGGGCCTTCGGGCAGCGGGTGCGGAATCGGCAGCCGCTCGGTGGGGCGACGGGAGAGGGGATCTCGCCTCCGAGGGTGGCGTCCTCTCGGGGCCGCACCGATGGATCCGGCACCGGGATCGAGCTGAGCAGGGCCGCGGTGTAGGGATGGGCGGGCCGCGAGTACAGGTCGTCGGGGGGTGCAACCTCACACAGCTTGCCCAGGTACATGACCGCCACCCGGTCACTGACGTTCTTGACCACCGCCAGGTCGTGGGCGATGAACACCAGCGTCAGTCCGTAGCGCTTCTTCATGTCCTGGAGCAGGTTCAGGATCTGGGCCTGGACCGACACATCGAGCGCGGATACCGGCTCATCGCAGATGATGAGCTTGGGGTCCATGACGAGCGCTCGGGCGATCGAGATGCGCTGGCACTGGCCGCCGGAGAACTGGTGCGGCCGGCGGTTCCAGGCGGCGTCGGGGTCGATGCCCACCGCCTCGAGGGTCTCGCGGACCAGCTCCCGCTGCTCCTCCTTCGTGCCCCGCTTCCAGATCCGCAGCGGCTCGGCCACGATGTCGCTCACCTTGCGCCTGGGGTTGAGGGAGGAGATCGGGTCCTGGAAGATCATCTGCATGCGGGGGCGCACCTGGCGTAGCTGCGCGTTCCCCAGCTTGGTGAGCTCCTGGCCGTCGAAGTGGACCTCTCCCGAGTTGGGCCGTGGCATCTGCATGAGGGTCCGGCCGGTCGTGGACTTGCCGCACCCGGACTCGCCGACCAGGCCGAGGGTCTCACCCTCCTTGATGTCGATGCTGACGTCCGAGACCGCGTGGACCTTGAGCCCGGTCGAGCCGACCGGGAACTCAACCACCAGATTCTCCGCCCGCAGGAGCGTGTCGTTCGCGGACCGCAGGTGAGCGGTGCCACTTCCAGCCATTCTCAGAGCTCCTCGGTGTTCGCGGGACGGATGGAGACCGGCGTGGCGGCGGCGGTGGCGCCGGCGGCCTCGTTGCGGGCGCGGGCATCTTCTCCCTCCGGGGTGCCCACGGGGTACCAGCAGCGGTAGAGGTGCCCGGGCGTGGGCCCTTCCACCAACGGTGGGTCGTCGGTGAGGCACTTGGGCTGCGCGTAGCGGCAGCGGGGAGCGAAGTTGCAGCCCTTCGGAGGATTGATGAGGTCGGGGGGCCGGCCCGGGATGGCCTCGAGGCGGGTGTGGCTGGGGTAGTCGATCTTGGGGATCGAGTTCAGCAGCGCCTCGGTGTAGGGCATCTTCATGTCGGAGAACAGCACGCTGGTGGGCGCGTATTCGGCGACCCGACCGCCGTACATCACGAGGATGTCGTCGGTGCGTCCCGCCACCACGCCGAGATCGTGGGTGACGAGGATCATGGCCATGTGACGCTCGCGCTGCTGCTGCTGGAGCAGGTTCAGGATCTGGGCCTGGACGGTGACGTCGAGCGCGGTGGTGGGCTCGTCGGCGAAGAGCAGCTTCGGACCGCAGGCCAGGGCGATGGCGATCGTGACCCGCTGGCGCATGCCACCGGAGAGTTGGTGCGGATACTCCTCAAGTCGCTGTGCCGGCTCGGGGATCCCCACCGAGCTCAGCAGCGACAGGGCGGTCTCGTTCGCCTCGTTCTTGTCCATGCCGAGGTGGTGGATGAGCGACTCGGTGATCTGCTTGCCGATCTTCATCACCGGGTTCAGCGAGGTCATCGGGTCCTGGAAGACCATCGCCATCTCGGCGCCCCAGACCGAGCGCATCTGGTCCTGGGTGTAGCCGATGATGTCGGCGCCCTCGTAGAAGATGTGGCCGTCGCGGATCACGTTGCGCTTGGGGAGCAGCCCCATGATCGAGCGGGCGAGCACGGTCTTGCCGGAGCCGGACTCACCCACCACGCCGAGGGTCTTGCCCCGGTCGAGCGAGAAGCTCACGCCATCCACCGCTCGCACCGTGCCCCGCTCGGTGCGGAAGTGGGTCTTGAGGTCGACGACCCGCAGGAGGTTCGACGGGGTGCTGGCCGCGCTCGCCTTGGTGGAGCTGATGACCTTGCGGCTCACAGGCCGACCTCCTTCACGTCGAAGTACTCCCGGACCCGGTCACCGGCGAGGTTGAGGGCCAGCACGGTGAGGAACATCACCGCGCAGGGGATCAGGCTGATGAACGGTTCCCGGGCCAGGACCGCTCGACCGTCGTTGATCATCCCGCCCCAGGTCGGGGTGGGTGGAGGCACCGACAGACCGAGGAACGAGAGGCCGCCTTCGGCCACGATGGCCACGGCCACCCCGATGATGCTGAAGGACAGCACGGGCAGGGCCACGTTGGGGACCACCTCCCGCCAGATGATGCGGAAGTTGCTCGCCCCGAGAGCCCGGGCCGCGGTGACGTACTCGCGCTCGCTGTGCACCAGGGTGGCAGCGCGCACCAACCGAGCGATGGGTGGGATGGCGACGATGCCGATGGCCAGGATGATGTTGCCGACGTCCCGGTTGACTCGGAAGGTGACGATCACCAGGGCCAGGAGCAGGGCGGGGAACGCCAGGAGGACGTCCATGGCCCACATGATCGTGGCCTCCAGCCGACCCTTGAAGTACCCGGCGATGACCCCGAGCGTGCCCCCGATGGCCACACCGAAGGCCACCGCCGCGAACCCCACGGCCAGCGACACTCGGCCGCCCCACACGACCCGGGAGAAGATGTCGCGCCCCAACGTGTCGGTGCCGAACCAGTGATCGGCGCTCGGTGGGCAACGCACGCACGACGACGGGGTCCGGTAGTCCTGGAGGGGCAGCACCGGGGCGAGCAGGGCCAGGAGGGCCACCAGCCCGAACCAACCCACCGCGATCCAGAACAGGGGACCGAGGCGCTTCTTGACCAGGTCCTCCGCAGCCACCTGGCCGGGATCGAGCTCGTGCAGCTCCTCGAGCAGCTCGATGTCGCCGTCGGCGATCCCGGTGATCTCGGTGGCCAGGTCGCCGCTCTCGGCGAAGACCGAGCTGTCGGTGGGCAGTGGTTCCGAGCTGGGTTCAGGCGAGCGCGCGGGCATGGCGGATCCTCGGGTCGAGAACGGCGTAGAACATGTCGACGGCGAAGTTGATGAGCACGTAGCCGACGGCGATGATCACCACCCCGCCCTGCACCGGGATGTAGTCGCGGGCCAGGATGCTGTCGACGACGTACTTGCCGATGCCGTTGATGGCGAAGATCACCTCGACGATGAACGCCCCGCCGATGAGGCGGCCCATGTTGAGGCCGGCGACGGTCACCAGCGAGAAGGTGGAGGGGCGGAAGGCGTGGCGTAGCAGGATCCGCCGCGAGGGCAGGCCCTTGGCCTTGGCCATCATGATGTAGTCCTCCTGCAGGGTGGCGATGAGATCGGTGCGGAGCAGGCGGAGGTAGACCGCCATCTCGGCCACCGCCAGGGTGAGCGCGGGCAGGAAGAGGTCATGGAGGTTCTTGGCCGGATCGGTGAAGAAATCGACGTAGCCTGTGGCAGGGAACCAGCCGAGATTCACGGCGAAGATGAGGATCAGCACGATCGCCAGGATGAAGTTCGGCACCGACAGCAGCGCGAACGCGACGCTGGTTGACACCCGGTCGAAGATGCCACCGGGTCGCTGGGCGGCGATGATTGCCAGGGGGATCGACACCGCCAGGGCGATGAACTGCGAATAGATCAGCAGCTCGATCGTCACCGGCATCCGCTGCTTGATCGCTTCCCACACCGGCTGCTGGTTCCGAGCCGACGTGCCGAGGTCCCCGGTGAGTGCGTCACGCAGCCATTCGCCGTAGCGCACCGGCAGGGGCTTGTCGAGGCCCAGTTCCTGGGTCTTCTGCTCCACGCACTCCGGCCCGCCGCCCAGCCCGCAGAGCACCTGGGCGGTGTCGCCAGGGAGCAGGTTGAGGAAGAAGAACGACAGGAACGTGACGGCGAGCAGGACCAGCAGCAGCTGGACCAGCTTCTTACGGACGAACCTCATCGCGGTCCTTTCCGGGGATCGTCGGTGACGGTCGGGGTCATCGTGGATCTACGACTGGAGCCAGGTCTGGGTGAGGAAGGTGATGCCCCCGAATCCGCCTGGTCCGCCCATCGGGTACGAAGGCGCACCGTCGGGCAGGGGGCCGTTCGTGATGCCCCGGACGTTGTTCGAGGCCACCACCGCCCATTGGGAGCGCACGGTCCAGATGTAGGGCAGGTCTTCGTTGATGTAGCGCTGCACGTCGGCGTAGGCCTGTTTGCGCACCGCCAGATCAGTGGTGGAGCGGCCCCGCTTCAGGGCTTCGTCGATCCGTGGGTCCTTGTTGCGGGCGAAGTTGAGGGCGATGCCCTCGCCGGCGTTCTCCGAGGTCCACCAGATGTAGTCGTAGTCGGGGTCGAGGGCGCCGAACTGCCGCCAGTCGTGGGCCTGGAAGTCGCCGAGCGCGGCGTTGGCGATGAACTGGCCCTGCTCCATCAGGGAGACGTCGACGTCGATGCCCACCGCGGCCCACTGTTCCTTCGCCAGGTCGATACCCCGGGAATCGGTGCCGCTGTTGACCAGCGAGAAGCGGATCGGCCCTTTCTCGGCTTCGTACTCCGCCACCAGCTCCTGGGCCTTGGCGGGGTCGTAGGCCGGGTAGGGCGCGCCCTCACCCCGCCAAGGCGAGCCCTGGCTGAAGATGCCGTCCGCGATCTCGCCCTTGCCGTCGAAGATGACCTGGTTGAACGCCTCGCGGTTCGTGGCGTAGGCCAGGGCTTGGCGGACCCGGATGTCGTCGAGGGGGGGCTTGGAGGTGTTCAACATGAAGAAGTTCTCTTCTCGCTCACCCCGGTCGAAGACGATCTGCACCTTGCCGGCACGGGCGTCTGCGTCGAGCGCCTCGATCTCGGTGGGGTTGGTGGTGTGGATCATCTGCACGTCCCCGGAGCGCAAGGCGGCCGAGCGGGTGCTGGCATCGGGGAGGGGCCGGAACTCCACCGCGTCGAGGTAGGGAAGTTGCACGCCGTTGGCGTCCCTGCGCCAGTAGTTGGGGTTGCGGGTCGCTTTGAGCGCCTTGTCGGGCACCCACTCCTGGAAGACGAACGGGCCCGTGCCGATGGGGTGGCGGCTGCTGTCGGGGTCGTTGGCCATCGCCGGGGCGGTGACCATCCCACCCTGTCCGGTCATGAAGACCGGGAAGCTCGCCCAAGGCTCCTTCATGGTGATCCTGACCGCGAGAGGGTTCGACGGGTCGACGGCCACGGCGGCCACGTTCTTGAAGGCGATGCCCACCAGCAGGTCGGCCCGAAGGGCCTCGAAGAAGATGCGCATGGCTTCACCGTCGAGGGCCTCGCCGTTGTGGAACTTGACGCCCGGCCGAGCGGTGATGGTCCAGACCGTGAAGTCCGCGGAGGGGGTCAGTGATTCGGCCAGGTACGGCTGCGGGACGCCGTTCTCGTCGAAGGCCGCGAGCGGGTCGTAGATGGCCAGGCCGATCTCCGTACCCGAGGGGGCGAAGCGGTTCTTGGTTGGGTTGTAGCCGTCGGACTCGGCTTCGACCCCGTAGACGAGCGTGCCGCCTCGCTGGGGTTGGCCGGTGGCCGCCAGGGTCACGTCGGGATCTCTCGGGGGGGCGGTCCCCGTGGTGTCGCCGCCGCTACCGGAGGTGTCGTTCCCTGAGCCGCCGCACGCGCCCACCAGCAGGGCGATCACGAGGAGCAGCCCCGTGCTCACCAACCGTGCGCGATATCGATCCAGATGGCTGGCCACCAGCTCTTCCCCCTCGTTGTCATCGGGCGCGGTGCTCGGGCGCCCGCCCAGCCCCGGATCGCCGAGATCGAGGCGGCGTCAAATCTGTCGGACCCAGCGATTTGTGACTGGGGCCACAGCGGTGGGCAGGACGCTAGGACCCTGTTGCCGCCGTGTCAATAAATGCCCCCGGGCGGTGTGGCGCGGTCGGTCAGGCCACGCGGCGAGCGATGGTCAGGCCGTCACCGACGGGCAACATGACCGCCGCGGTGCGCGGGTCGTCGCGCACATGGTCGTTGAAGCGACGGATCGCCCGGGTGTCGGGGTCGGTGGCCGCGGGATCGACGACCCGGCCGAACCACAGCACGTTGTCGGCCACCAGGAGGCCACCCATCCGCAGCCGGGGGAGGAGCTCCTCGTAGTAGTCGATGTAGGAAGGTTTGTCGGCGTCGATGAAGGCGAAGTCAACCACCGCCTCCGGTGGGAGCGCTCGCAAGGTCTCGATGGCCGGTGCCAGCCGAAGGTCGATCCGATCGGCCACGCCGGCCTGCTCCCATGCCCGGCGGGCCACGGCCGTCCACTCCTCGTTGACGTCACAGCACACGAGGCGCCCGCCGGGCTGCAAGCCCCGGGCGATACACAGGGCCGAGTAGCCGGTGAACGTGCCCACCTCCACGGCGAAGCGGGCATCGGTCAGTGCGACCAGCAGGGTGAGCAGCGCGCCCTGCTCGGGGGCGATCTGCATGATGCTGATGTCACCGAGGGCCCGGGTGTCGTCGATCAAGGCTTGCTGCACCGGGTCAGGAGCGGTGCCGTGGTCCACGAGGTACGCGTGGATGTCGGCGGGCAGGTGGAACGACTTGGGGGTGTCCATCCCCCGATGATCACCCACGCGGGCCTGCGTCGACCGCATCGGGCCCGAACGCACGAGGACCCCGAGTAGCCTCCGGCCGCAGCCGTCAGCTCCTCGGGGCCGACCCGCGCGGGGCACCGCTCCGCTCACGGGTCCGGGCTGGTCCCGCTCGCGTCGCCGGCTCCTCACCGGAGGTGGGTGCCGGTGCCGGTGCTCCGTGGCCAAGCGCCCCGAGTCGCCGATCCTTCCCAGTCGCTCGGTGGCCTCCCCCGCGGGGTTGGTCTCCGGCGCCGGGTGTGATCTGGCGCCCCGTTCTTGCCTGACCTGGATCGATGCTGCGCCTCTCTCCGAACCGAGTCAAGCGGTTTCTGACGATCCCCAGGGTTATCCGGCGGATTTCTCGCCAATCCCCAGAACACCCGAGGTTGTCGACAGGTCACCCACAACCTGCTCCCGATGTCCCCGGCCGAATGGGTCGTCTCGCCGTGGCCTCAGCGAGGATTCGGTGGGAAGGCGAAGCCGTCGTAGCCGTGGACCTTCTGGAGCACCAGCGTCGCGTATCGCTCCGAGTTGTTGTACCGGAGCAGCGCGGCGCGCAGGCCGTCGTCGGAATCCAGCGGGCGGCCACCGCACAACAGGTTCGCCGCCGCGAGGGCGGCGTCATGGATGTTGTGGGGGTCGGCGCGTCCGTCGCCGTCGCCGTCACGGCCGAGGGACCGCCAGCTCGTGGGGATGAACTGCATCGGGCCCACCGCACGATCGAGGACCGAGTCGCCGTCGAGCTGGCCCCCGTCGCTGTCATGGATCAGGAGGTTGCCGTTGGTGCCGTCGAGCGGAGGCCCGACGATGGCCTGGCTGAGCCGACCCGCGGCGGTGACCCTCGCCCCTCCGTACGTACCGTGCCCGCTCTCGACCTTGCCGATGCCGGCCAGCGCCTGCCAGCGGAGCGCACAGCCCGGTCGCTCGAAGGCCATGCGCTTTGCCGCCCGCACGTAGGCGTCCAGGGCCACCAGCGGGAGATCCAGGCCGGTGACCATCGCTTCCATCCGGTGGTCGAGGAGAGGGCCGCGCGCCGCGTCGAGATCGCGCTGCGCGTGGCGGGCATCGTCCCAGGCCGCGTCGCGCGCAGAGGTGGTGTCGGTGATGCGCTGGCGGACGTCCTCGAGCATGGCTGCGTGACGCACCCCGATGGCGTCCATCTGGTGCATGACGGCTCGATGGGCCCGGGCCTGGCGCAGCCGCTCGCGCGTGACCGCGTCGACCAGGATCCGGCGATGGCGCTCCTCGCCGCTGGTGCCGATCCCGGTGCTGGACAGCGCGGCCATGCCGCCCTCGACGTAGCCCGCGACCGCCAGGTCCCGGAGCGCGGCCCGGACGTCGGCGAGTCGGCGCTCGGAGTCGGTACGCCGGCGCTCGGCCTGCTCCAGGGAGCGGAGCAGCGGGTGCTCGGCCAGCGTCAGGCTCCCGAGCTCCTCCTCGGCCGACGCAGCCCGCTGGTGCGCCTCCGCGAGCCGGGCTTCCGCTTCTCGGTAACGGGAGAGCGAACGCCGGTACGCGGCGCTGTCGACGTCGACGGCCTGCAGCTCGGGGGACACGCGCGGGTCCTCGAGGTGAGACGACGCGGCGCGGACCGGGTCCTCCGCGGCGAGCGGGGTCGCCCTCGCTGCTGAAAAGGTGGCGAGAAGGATCAGGCCCGCGGCTCCGGTAGTGAGGAGTCGGCGGCGCACGGGGGACCAGTGTCGCTCACCAGGCGGGCGAGCGCGTGGCACTCCGCTCCCTCGGCGGAACGCCACGGTATGCTCGCCGTCCACCCCGGGCCGGAGCCGGCACCGGTTGCCAACCGCATCAGACGACCGAGAGCCCCGCAGTGCCCGAACCCGTGTCGCTCCCGCCTGCCACGCCGAGCCCGCCGCGACGCAGCTTCGACGAGGTGTTCCGTTCGCTGGCGGAGGTGGAGGGATGGATGACCCGCTCACAGGCCGGACGCCTGTGGGACCGCGCCTCGGAGCTGCGGGCCGGTGATCGGATCGTCGAGATCGGCAGCTTCCGCGGTCGGTCCGCGATCGTGCTCGCGTCGGCCGCACCGGAGGGGGTCGAGATCGTGACCATCGACCCCCACGGCGGCAACGACCGTGGTCCCCAGGAGATCGAGGGCTTCGAGGCCGAAGCGCAGGAAGACCACGAGGTGTTCCTGGCCAACCTCGAACGGGCAGGGGTGCGGGAGCGGATCCGGCACCTGCGGCGGTACTCGACCGAGGCGCTCGGCGACGTGGAGGGGGACGTCGAGCTGCTCTACATCGACGGCGCCCATCGCCTGGGGCCCGCTCTGTCCGACATCCGCCGATGGGGCGATCGGGTCGCGCCCGGGGGGACGCTGCTGATCCACGATGCGTTCAGCTCGATCGGGGTCACCGGCGCCCTCATGGCGAGCCTGTTCGTCGGCCGGCAGTTCCACTACGTCGGCCGGTCGGGATCACTGGCCGAGTACCGGCGCCGACCGGTTCGAGGTCCCCAGCGTCTCGCCAACGCCGCACGCCAGGCGGCCCAGCTTCCCTGGTTCGCGAAGAACGTGGTGCTCAAGGTCCTCATCACCCTGAAGCTGCGGCCGGTGTACCGCCTGCTGGGCAGCGACGGCACCTGGCCCTACTGACCACGGGCCCGGTGGGCGATCGGCGGGCCGCCGGGTCGTGCGCCCGAGGACCTGTGGCGGCCAGGATGGCGTCGTGGCACGCCATGGCCTCGACGCCGTGCTCACCCGGGTGGCCGGGATCGTCGGATCACCGCACGTGGTCGTCGATCCGGAGGTGACCCGTCCCTACACGGTGGACTGGACCGGGCGCTTCCACGGCACGACACCGGCGGTGATCCGGCCGGGCAGCGTCGAGGAGCTGGCCGAGGTCGTCCGGGTCTGCGCCGAGGCCCGGGTGGCGATCGTGCCACAGGGTGGGAACACCGGTCTGGTGGGAGGGGGCGTTCCTCTCGAAGGTGAGCTGGTGCTCAGCACCCGGCGGTTGACCGCCCTCGGCGAGGTCGACGAGATCGCCGGCCAGGTGACCGCCGGCGCAGGCGTGGCGATCAGCGCCCTGCAGGAGCGTGCTCGGGCCGCCGGGCTGGAGTACCCGGTGGACCTGGCTGCTCGCGACTCGGCCACGGTGGGCGGGACGATCGCCACCAACGCCGGTGGTCTGCACGTGATCCGCTGGGGCGGAACCCGCGCCCAGCTGCGAGGGATCGAAGCGGTCCTGGCAGACGGATCGGTCGTGCGGCACCTCGGTGGCCTACCGAAGGACAACACCGGCTTGGATCTCGCCGGTCTTCTGTGTGGAAGCGAAGGCACCCTCGGTGTCGTGACCGCGGCGCGCCTCGCCCTGGTGCCCCGCCTCCCGGAGCGGGTCGTGACCCTGGTCGGGTTCGAGGACCTGCGGGCGGCGGTGGCCGTCGTGGCCCGGGTGAGGCGGGGGCTGTCCTGCCTCAACGCGGCCGAGGTTTTCTTCGCCGACGGCCTGGCACTGGTCTGCGAGGTGGAGGGGCTCCGGGAACCGTTCGGGCGTTCGTGGCCGGTGTACGTGCTGCTCGAAGCCTCGGACCACGACGATCCCACCGAGCGGATGTCGTCGGCGCTCGCGGCGGCGGGGGTCACCGGCGACGTCGCGGTGGGCACCGATGCGAGGACCCGCGCCGAGCTGTGGGCCTACCGGGAACGGCACACCTCCGCCATCAACACCCTCGGTCCCCCCCACAAGCTCGACCTCTCGCTGCCGCTGCCGATGCTGCCCGACTTCATCGCCCGGCTACCGGAGGTGGTCGCTCGCCATGCCCCGAGCGCCCGCACGTGGCTCTTCGGGCACATCGGTGACGGAAACCTGCACGTGAACATCACCGGCACGGCGCCCGACGACGAGGAGGTGGACGACATCATCTTCAGGATGGTCGCGAGCTGCGGTGGGTCCATCAGCGCGGAGCATGGCATCGGCACGGCGAAGAAACGCTGGCTGCACCTCAACCGCAGCGCAGCCGAGGTGCGGGCCTTCCGGAGGATCAAGCGGGCGCTCGACCCTGTGGGGATCCTCAATCCGAACGTCCTGCTCCCGCCGGAATGACCGGTGTGGTCCTTCAGGCGGCCCATTGGCCGCGCCGCTCGAGCACCTCTCTGAGCACCTCGGGCCGGTCGGTCATCAGACCGTCGACGCCCAGGTCCAGCAGCCGGTCCATCTCCGAGCGCTCGTCGACCGTCCAGACGTGCACCTGCAGGTGGCGCGCGTGGGCAGCTCGCACGAAGCGGTCGTCGACGATCAGGAGGCCCCCCGCTCGCACCGGCACCTGGACGCAATGCCCGCCGAGTCGCCCAGCAGGCACCCCGAGGCTGGCCGCTCGCAGGCGTGCCACCCGCGCCGGGCCGTACGACCAGCACAGCTGCTCGCCGAGTTGCGCCCGCAGGCGGCCGAGGCGCCGTCCGGAGAACGAACCGACACACACCCGGTGCAGCGAGCGGGTCCGGGTGATCGCCTCGATCAGCGCGGGTACGGCCGAGTCGTGCTTGGGGTCGATGTTCACCCGTAGGTCCGGCCAGGTGCCGAGCAGCTCCTCGAGTGTCGGGATGGGCTCGACCCCGGCAACCCGCGCCCGGCGGACCTCCCGCCAAGGCAGGTCGCGGATCAGGCCCGTCCGGTCGGTCACCCGGTCGAGACGGTCGTCGTGGAACGCGAGGAGAACCCCGTCGGCGGTGGCGTGGACGTCGGTCTCCACGTAGCGGTAGCCGAGCGCGATCGCCCCTTCGAACGCCGGGAGGGTGTTCTCGGGCCACAGGCCCGCCCCACCGCGGTGCGCGAAGGGGATCGGTCCGGGGTGGTCGAGGAAGGGATGGCGAACCATCGCCGCGCACCCTACGCCGGCCGCGTGGCAGGTCTCAGATGATGCGACTCTCGTGACCTGCCCAGTAGCGGTCGCGGAGCAGGCGCTTGTAGAGCTTGCCCGTCGGATGGCGTGGGAGGTCGTCGACGAAATCGACGCTGCGGGGGCACTTCACGTCGGCGAGGTGCTCGCGGCAGAAGGCGATGAGCTCCCGCTCGACCTCCGGCCCGGGCTCGACCCCGTCGGCGAGCTGGACCACCGCCTTGACCTCCTCCCCGAAGTCCTCGTTGGGCACGCCGATCACGGCGCAGTCGAAGACCTTGGGGTGGGTGACCAGCAGGTTCTCGGTCTCCTGCGGGTACACGTTCACCCCGCCGGTGATGATCATGTAGCTCTTGCGGTCGGTCAGGTAGAGGAAGCCGTCCTCGTCCACCCGCCCCACGTCGCCGAGGGTGGTCCATCCCCGATCGTTGCGGGACTGCGCCGTCTTCTCCGGATCGTTGTGGTACTCGAAGTCGCTGCCGCCGCTGAAGTAGATCGTGCCCTCCTCGCCGACGGGGACCTCCTCACCGTCCTCACCCACGATGTGCACCTCGCCGAGGAGCGGGCGGCCCACGGTGCCGGGGTGGGCCAGCCAGTCCTCGCTGTTGCAGTAGACGAACCCGTTGCCCTCCGTGGCGGCGTAGTACTCATGGATGACCGGGCCCCACCACTCGATCATCTGGCGTTTCACCGGGATCGGGCACGGCGCCGCGGCATGGATGGCGACCCGCATGCTGGAGACGTCGTAGCGGTTGCGGACCTCCTCGGGCAGCTTGAGCATCCGCACGAACATCGTCGGCACCCACTGGCTGTGGGTGACCCGGTAGCGTTCGATCAGGGCGAGCGCCTCCTCGGGGTCGAAGTGCTCCATGATCACCGCGGTGCCCCCGATCTGGTGCACGGCCATGGTGAAGCGCAGGGGCGCGGCGTGGTAGAGCGGCGCGGGCGACAGGTACACCATCGAGGGGTCGGCCTGGAACAGCAGCTGCATCAGGCCGGTCACCGGTGTCGGTTGGTCGATGGGCTCGGACGGGAATGCCGGCTTGACCCCTTTGGGGCGGCCGGTGGTACCCGATGAGTAGAGCATGTCCTTTCCGGCGATCCGATCGGGGAGCGGTTCGGCCGGGTACCGGGCGACAACCTCCTCGTAGGACTCGTAGCCGTCCAGCGCACCGTCGAGCATGAGGCGGAGCGACACGTCGGGGATGCGATCGACGAGTTGGGCCG
The DNA here is from genome assembly GCF_036846205.1 of Rhabdothermincola sp. NCBI lineage: Bacteria > Bacillati > Actinomycetota > Acidimicrobiia > Acidimicrobiales > Iamiaceae > Rhabdothermincola > Rhabdothermincola sp. Next base: position 16,651 of record NZ_DAIUCK010000008.1, read on the forward strand.
CGACATCGGCCTTGTACCGGGAGGTGATGAACACCTTCGCTCCACAGTCGTTGACGATGTACTCCGTCTCCTCCGCGGTCAGGCGAGAGCTGATGGCGGTGTAGTAGAGGCCCGCGTAGTGCGCTCCCCAGGCGATGGCCAGGAAGCGCGGATGGTTCTCCAGACAGAACGCCATGTGGTCCCCCGGCTCGAGGCCGACGTCGCGGAACAGCTGGGAGAGGCGGTTGGCTTCGTCGTCGAGCTCCCGGTAGGTCACGACCTGGCCCGAGCCTCCCATGATGTACGCGGGCTTGTCGGGGTCAGTCTCGGCGAAGGTTCCGGGGTACACGTGCTCCTCCCGCGGTCGGCGGCTCGATCCCCGGGACCGTAGCGCCTGCCGCATCGGAGATGTTCGCCCCGTCCGGTGGCCGTCACTAGGGTAGGGGGAGCTGGGAGGAGGTTGACGTGAATACGTCATCGATCGTTCGCGCCATCGGGGCGCTCGGGATGCTCGTGGCGACCGTGGCGACCGTGGCGACCGTGGTGTCCGGGGTGACCCCTGCGAGCGCGGGTGGCCCGTTCGCGGTGCTGACCGTCACCAAGACCGTCGAAGGCTCGCCGCCCGAAGGGGCCGAGTTCGTCATCGAGGTCGAGTGCTTCGCGGTCGGTGGGCGGATCCCCGAGTCCATGAGGCCCATGGCAGACACGCTCGTGCTCGACGAGACGGTCACCTTCGGCCCCGGTGGCGGGAGTGAGTCGTTCGATATCGCACCGATGGTGGCCTTCGACGAGGTGAGCTGCACCGTCCTGGAGACCGGCGACGGTGCCGCGGACCGGGTGGAGGGCGGTGACCAGGTCATCTCGATGAACGAGCCGGGTGAGTACAGCGCTGAAGTCATCAACGAGTTCGATCCGGTCGAGCCCTCCACCTCTACGACCACCGCCTCGACGACCACCACGGCCGCCCCTGGGTCGGCGGTGGTCACCCCACGTTTCACCGGCTGAGGCCGCCCATCCAACCCATCCGGTGCTCGGTGGACTCCCTCCGGCGGGCACCTCTCACCTGAGGAGAGTGCATCCATGAAGCTCCGTCCGTTGATCGCTGCCGCTGGTGGCGCCGCCCTGTTGGTGACGGGCCTGGTCGCCGGCTCACCGTCGGCGGGAGCTGGCGAAGGCAGCAGCGCCACGCTGACCGTCACGAAGACGGTCCAGGGGCAGGCTCCAGCCGACGCCGAGTTCGTCATCCAGGTGTACTGCGAGTCGGTCGACGACAGTGGTGAGGTGCCGATCGTCTTCCCCGTGGTCGACGAGGTCCTCGTCTTCGGGGCCCAGGGTGGCAGTGAGCAGTTCGTGCTCTTCCAGGAAGCCGAGTGCTCCGTCAACGAGACCGTCGACGGCGGTGCCGAGCAGATCATCGGCGACGGAGGAGCCGTCTCCGTGGAGAATCCCACCCGCTACGAGCTCGAGATCATCAACGTGTTCTCGGGGGGCGGCACGACGTCGACCACCGCGGCGAGCACGACCACGACCGGCGGGGCGACGACCACCACGGCCGCGGCCGAGGCGGCGGTGGTGACCCCACGCTTCACCGGCTGAGCCGACGACGATCGACCGTGACCGAGGGGCCCGCAGACGCGGGCCCCTCGCCGTTCCGGCCGGCCGCGGGTACCCTCCGCCGGGTGCAGGTGACTGAGCAGTTCGCAGACCTGCTCGACGGTCCCGAGGACGCGGTTCCCCTGGATCGGGCGGCATTGCTGATCGCCGCGCACGCCTACCCCGGGCTGGACGTCGAGGCCGAGCTGGCAACCATCGACTGCATCGCCGAGGGCTGCTTCGCCCCGACGCTCGATGCCCTGGTCCGATACCTGTTCGTGGATCTCGCCTTCCGCGGGAACCGGACCGCCTACCACGACCCGCGCAACTCGTATCTGAACGAGGTGATTCGCCGACGACGCGGCATCCCGATCACGCTGTCGGTGCTGGCTATGGCGGTGGGGCGGCGACTCGCCGTCCCCCTCGCGGGGGTGGGCATGCCGGGGCACTTCCTGCTGCGCGACCGGGTCGATCCGAGCGTGTTCGTGGATCCGTTCGCGGCGGGTGCGTTCCTCGACCGGGCGGGCTGCGAGCGGGTGTTCCGGGCCGTGCACGGTCAGGACGCGGTCTTCGATGAGGCCTACCTGGCCCCGGTCGGCCCGTTCGCCATCCTGGCTCGGATGCTGGCCAACCTGCGGGTGGTGTTCGCGACGGCGGTCGACCACACCGGGCTGGCGTGGGTGCTGCGCCTGCGGAGCCTCGTCCCCGGCGTGCCGATCGAGGAGCGGGCCGAGCTGGCCGCGGTGCTGGCCGCGAGCGGTGACTTCCGGGGCGCGGCCCGCGAGCTGGACATCGTCGCAGAGCGCGTCGGCGGTGGCACCGGTGAGGAGTACGCGCGGCGCGCGGCCCGGCTCAGGGCCCGCCTGAACTGATGACCGTCTTCGTCGGTCCGAGGCCGAGCGCCACGTGCCGTGGTCGGCACGACGATCGTGGGGGATGCTGACCGTGGGCTGGCTCGCCGTGGTGCTGATGATGTCGCCGGTGGTGGTGCTGCTAGCGGTGGCCCGTAATGAGGCTCACCGCCGCGAGCTGCGCGCAGCCACCGTCGAGCTCCGTGTCGACGAGTTCGGCGCTCGGCGGGTTCTCGCCGACGGGCGTGAGGAGGCGGTCGACTGGGGCGAGCTCACTGAAGTGGAAGTGGTGACGGCCGAGCGCGGCCCTCACGGGCGCCACGGGGGGGTGGTGGTCCTCGCCGGCGATGCCACCCGGGGATGCCTGGTCCCGCTGGACCAGGTCGAGGACACCGATCTGGTGGGATACCTGCAGCTCCTGCCGGGCTTCGATGTGCAGCGCCTGATCGAGGCTCTCGGAAGGAAAGCCCCGTCGCGCTCGACGGTGTGGGAGCGACCGGGCTGACCCGGACGCCGGGGTCGGCTAGGCGAGATCTCGCAGGTGGGCACGCTCGTTGAGCGTCTCGAGCGAGCGCACGCCGGTGCGCGACACCAGGACCCGGCTGATCGAGGTGTAGGCAGGCTGGAAGAACGTGCGCCGGCCGAGGCCGAGCACCTCCGCGACATACACGTTGATGACCCCGCCGTGGCACACGACCGCCACCCGCTGGGAGGGGTGCCGGGCCGCGATGGCGTCGATGGCGGTGACCACCCGCTGCCCGAACGCCTCCGGGTCCACCCCGAGCAGTTCCCAGTCGCCAGCAGCCATGGCCCGCCACCACGGGTGCCCGGTCGCCCGCAGCTCCTCCATCGGGATGTAGGCAGGCGCGTCGCGATCCCACTCCGCCACCCCCTCGTCGATCACGGGATCGACCCCGAGCCGAACGGCCAGGGGCGCGGCCGTCTCCCGGGCCCTGGCCAGCGGGCTGGTGTAGACCGCGTCGATCTCCTCCCGGGCGAGCCAGTCGCTCAGGCGCGCCGCTTGGCGGGCCCCGACCGGGTCGAGCGACGGGTCGGCCGGTCCCTCCGTGGCGGTGGTGCGGAACGGTCTGGCGTGCCGGATGAGCAGGAGCTCCATGACGGGCGACGAGCCTAGGTGCCGCTAGCGTTGGGGCATGCCGCGACGGACCAAGATCATCGCCACCATCGGGCCCACCTCCGATTCCGAGGCGGTGCTGAAGGGGATGATCGAGGCCGGGATGGACGTGGCGCGACTGAGCCTCGCCCACGAGAGCCTCGACCAGGCACTGGCGCGGTACCACCGGGTCCGCAAGGCGGCCGCCGACTTCGGGCGCACGGTCGGCATCCTCGTCGATCTCCCCGGTCCGAAGGTCCGTGCCGGCGCCGTGCCCGACGAGGGCCTGCTTCTCTTGGAGGGGCAGCGCTTCAAGCTGACCCCGGGGACGGGCACCAGCACGGCCGAGGTGATCCAGGTCGACTACGACCAGCTTCTGTCCGACATCCACCCCGGTGACACCATCGCCTTCGGCGACGGCGCGGTGGTGGTCGAGGCGCTGGGTCGCGCCGACGACCACATCGAGGCGAGCGTCATCCATGGCGGGGTTCTCAAGGGGCGACCGGGCATCCACATCCCCTCCGATCGGCTCCGGCTCACCAGTCCGACTCCAGAGGACCTGCGCTGCCTCGACGCGTTCATCGACGTCGACGTGGACATGGTGGCGCTGTCGTTCGTGCGCTCTGCGCACGACGTGCGCCGGGTGGGGGTGGAGCCACACCCGCGGGGCCCGCTCATCGTCGCCAAGGTCGAGACCCGGGCGGCGGTGGAGAACCTCGACGGGATCATCGAGGCGTCGGGCGCGGTGATGGTGGCCCGCGGTGATCTCGGCTCGGAGTTCCCGATCGAGGAGCTCCCGCATCTCCAGAAGCGGATCATCCACCGGTGCATCGCCCTCGGTCGCCCCGCCATCACGGCCACCCAGATGCTCGAGTCGATGATCCAGGCTCCGATCCCCACCCGCGCCGAGGCCTCCGACGTGGCGAACGCCGTGTTCGACGGTTCGAGCGCGCTGATGCTCTCCGGCGAGAGCGCGGTGGGTGTTGACCCGGTGCACGCGGTGGCGACCATGGCTCGCATCGCCGAGCGGGCTGATGACGAGTTCGACTACGACACCTGGGCCGACCAGCTGCAGACGATCGAGCGGGATGTGACCGACCCGGCCAACGCCATCACCGACGCGATGACCAGCGCGGCCCACCGGGCCGCCGCGGCGACGAACGCCGCGGCCATCATCTGCATCTCCCGCAGTGGGTTCACCGTCCGGTCGATCGCCCGGTTCCGACCTCGGGCGCGGATCATCGGCTTCAGCACTCACGAGCGCACGGTGCGCCAGCTGACGATGAGTTGGGGCTCGGTGCCTTACCACCTCGACGGCACCGAGCGTGCCGATCACCTCGTGCCAGCCGCCATCGCCGAGGCATTGCGCCTCGGCGAGGTGAAGCCGGGTGATCTCGTGGTGCTCCTGTTCGGGACCGGGGAGCTCGCGGGGCGGGCAACGGACACGCTGCGTCTCCTGCGTATCCCGTGAACGGCGCGGGCCGCAGGCGGCAGGCGGAACTGGCTGTGTACCGCCACGCCGCGAGCACCGAGGGAGCTTCGCGCCCCGCTCCTCGGGTGGTCTTCGTGCACGGCACGCTCGACCGGGCTGCGGCGTTCCTCAAGGTTGCACGGCGCCTCCCGGACCTCGAGCTGGTGCGCTACGACCGGCGAGGCTATGGCCGGTCCCTCGAGAGCGGAGAGGCGGCTGATCTCGATGCCATGGTCGCCGATCTGGTGGAGGTACTCGGCGGTGAGCCGGCGGTTCTGGTGGGCCACAGTCTCGGCGGCGTGATCGCGCTCGCCACGGCCGAGCGTGAGCCGCCGCTCGTGCTGGCGGTGGCCGCGTTCGAGGCCCCGATGCCGTGGGTGCCGTGGTGGCCGGAACGGTCGCGCCTGGAAGATCCCCTCTCGGCAGGAGGCCCGGAGGCAGCAGCTAGCGCTGTGGAGCGGTTCATGCGCCGGGTGATCGGCGATGAACGCTGGGAGCAGCTTCCCCGGTCGACCCAGGCGCAGCGACGAGCCGAGGGCCGGGCCCTCCTCGCCGATCTGCGATCGGTCCGCACCCGTCAGGCCTACGACCCGGCAGCGATCGGCTGCCCGGTGGTCGTCGGCTGTGGCACCGCGACCGCGCACCGCCATCGCCGGGCGGCGGAAGAGCTCGCCGCTTCCGTTCGGGACGGCGAGCTCCTCCGCATCCCCGGGGCCAGCCACGATGCCCACACGAGCCACCCCGACGAGTTCGCAGCGTTCGTCCGCCGGGCGGTTGAGCGGGCCTCGACCGGTCGCTGACCGGCTGCCATCGTGGTCTAGGTTGGCGTGGATGGCCGACCACAGCCCCGTGAACCTGACCCCGGCCGGGCCGCCGGAGACCATCCTCCCCCCACCGCCCACCGAGGCGGCTGAGGCGCTGGATCGAGCCCTCTCAGAGCCGGTAGAGCGCCAGCGCGACGCGATCGCGTCAGTCGTGGCCCGCTACCCCCGCTACCTCGACGCCTGGGCGCAGCTCGGTCTCCGTGGACGGGACCAGATCGAGCGGTACGCGTACTTCCGGGTGGGTTACCACCGAGGGCTGGACGCGCTGCGGGCCGGAGGTTGGCGTGGCTCGGGGTACGTGCGCTGGGAGCACGAAACCAACCGCGGCTTTCTGCGGGCACTCGACGGACTGCGAGCCGCGGCCGCGGCGATCGGTGAGCTGGATGAGGAAGAGCGGTGTGCGCGCTTCCTCCGCCAGCTCGATCCGGCCTGGCCACCGCCGGACCAGCGCTGAGCCGAGACCGGTGGGGTTCGCCCTGTCGCCGTCGGCGCAGCCCGGTTCCCGCCCAGACCGGCCCGTGGCCCGGCGGCACCTCGCGGTGGCGGTGGCCATCGCAGGCGTGATGATCGCCACGACGGCGGTCGCGTGGCGCTACGTCGTGCATCAGCCGCTGCACCCGCTCATCGATCTCGACGTCTACAAGCACGCTGGCCGGGACGTGCTCGCCGGTCGTTTCGGATACCACTCCGGGGGCGACGATCTGGTGTTCACCTACCCCCCATTCGCCGCCCTGGTGGCGGTGCTCACCGCGCCGTTCGGTCAATGGTGGGGCCAGTTCCTCTGGACAGTGGGCTCCATCCTCGCACTGGTGGGAGTGGTGTGGCTCTCGTTCCGGCGGGCCATCGAAGCGGTGGGTGCGGACCTACGGCCGCTGGTCCTCGGGGGTGCCTGCGTGCTGGCCGTGCTCTCCCGACCGTTCGCGGAGCACGTGGCCATGGGTCAGGTCAACGTCTTCATGGTGCTGCTGTGCCTGGTCGACCTGTGTGCGATCCGCCGGCGCTGGCCGCAGGGCACGCTCATCGGGGTGGCCAGCGCGCTGAAGCTGACCCCTGCGGTGTTCATCGTGTACCTGGCGGTCACCGGTCGGCTCCGGGCCGCTGGCAACGCCCTGGCCGCCTTCGCTGTCTGCACCGGTCTCGCGTTCGTGGTGTTGCCCGCCGCCTCGATCGGTTACTGGTCCGACGCGGTGTTCCGTGGCGAGAGGGTCACCGGTTCCTTGGCCTACACGTCCAATCAGTCGGTGCTCGGCGCCGTGAGCCGGATGGTCCCCGCTCACGCACGAGCTGCCGTGTGGCTGGTGGTGTCGGTCGCCATCGTGGTGATCGGCCTGCGCCGGGCACGGGAGGCCTATCGCGCAGGCGACGAGCTCGGCGGGGCTGCGGTCACCGCCGCGCTGGGTTTGCTGGTCTCGCCGATCTCGTGGCTCCACCATTTCGTCTGGTTGCTCCCGATGGTCGGCGCGCTGGTGGCGGATGGCCGGGATCGGGCCCGCGACGCGTGGGCGGCGGTCGTGTCCCTGCTGTTGCTCCTGCCCCTCGGCTGGTGGGGTTGGGCGTTGCTCGACGACGGGAACCACGCCGTGCGGGCGGCTGGGGTCCTGGCCCACAACGCGCTCACGCTGATCACCATCGGGCTCGTGGTGGGGTACCGGCCGCCGGCCAGCCACGCGGTGGCGTCTGCGTCCGTGTCACGGGGCACGTCCGCCGAGGTGGCCGGCTGACTGCCATGCGCACGGATGGCCGGGCCGGTGCGTTCACCGGGGCGGTGCTCACCGGTGGTTCGTCGGTGCGGATGGGAACCGACAAGGCGTTCGTGGTCGTGCGGGGTGCCCCGCTGTGTACCTATCCCCAGAGAGCGCTCGTCCAGGCGGGCGCGCGCCGGGTGCTCGCCGTGGGCGGGAGGCGCAGCGCGGACCTGCGAGCGCTCGGGTTCGAGTACGTGGCGGACCGACACCCAGGCCAGGGGCCTCTCGGCGGGGTGCTGACGGCACTTGGGGCGGCGACCCACCCGATCGTGGTGGTGCTGGCGTGTGACCTGCCCGAGGTCGATGCTGCCGCGGTGCGGGGGCTGGTGGTCTCCCTGCACTCGTGCCCTGCCGCGGCAGCGGTGCCGTTCGTGGACGAGCGTCGCCAGCTCTCGGCTGTGGCGTACCGTCGCTCGGCCCTGCCCGCTCTGGCGGCGGCCTTCGAGGCCGGGGTCCGCTCGCTGCACCACGGCCTCGCCAGCCTCGACGTCGTTGAGGTCGAGGGGATGGCCCCGGTCTTCGAGGACCTCGACGACGCCGCAGACCTCCACCGGTACGCTTCGGGCGACCCCTGAGCGCGAGGAGGCTTCTTGGACATCCCCGAGATCGACGTCGACGAGCTGGAGAAGCGCTGCGCAGATGGTGCGCCGGTGATCGACGTGCGGGAGCCGCACGAGTACGCCCAGGCGCACGTGCCGGGCGCGGTCCTGATCCCGCTGGCCGAACTGCCTGATCGCATCGAGGAGGTCCCGGTCGATCGCGCCGTCCTGTTCATCTGCGCATCGGGCGTCCGGAGCCGCCGGGCAGCAGAGTTCCTCGCCCGTCAAGGCGTCGACGCCACCAACGTCGCTGGCGGGACCCTGGCGTGGATCGAGGCCGGCAAGCCCACCGTCGCCGGTCCTCATCCAGGTTGACCGGCCGCAGGACGCGACGATGGCTGCCACCTATGAGGTGATCGACTCGGACGCTGCCTTCGAGGAGGTCGTCGAGCAGCTGGTGGATGAACCTCGGTACGCACTCGATACCGAGTTCCACCGGGAGCGTACCTACTTCCCGAAACTGGCGCTGATCCAGCTCGCGTGGCGGGGCGGCCTCGCGCTCGTCGATCCGCTGGTGGTCGACGTGACCCCGCTGCGTCGCGTGCTGGAAGGACCAGGGGTCGCGGTGTTGCACGCGTCCGACCAGGACCTCGAAGTCCTCGCTCTGGCGTGCGGTGTGGTGCCCTCGAACCTGTTCGACACGCAGATCGCGGCGGGCTTCGTCGGCATGAGCTCGCCATCGCTCGCCGCGCTGTACCAGCACGTGCTCGGCCTCACGGTCCCCAAGTCCGACCGCCTCTCGGATTGGCTGGCCCGTCCGCTCCAACCCAACCAGCTCGAGTACGCGGCGTCGGATGTGGCCCATCTACTCGAGGTGCAGCACCGCTTGGCCGAGGAGCTCGAAGGGCGCGGGCGTCTGCAATGGGTGCTCGACGAGTGCGAGGAGATCCGGCGTCGGGCTCGGGGAGTCCGCGACCCCTCGCTGGCCTGGCGACGGATACGGGAAGCGCGCCAGCTCAAGGGCCGGTCCCGGGAGATCGCCCGGGCCGTCGCGGCCTGGCGGGAGATGCGGGCGATCGAGCTCGACGTGCCGAGCCGGTTCGTCATTCCGGACCTGGCGATCGTCGCCATCGCTCAGCGGCCTCCGACCGACACCCACGGGCTGTTCAAGATCCGGGGCCTTGACGACCGTCACTTGGGCGGCGGCCAGGCCGGTGCGCTCCTGGAGGTGATCGAAGAAGCCCGGCAGCGCCCGCTGGGCCCCCCGGAACCGGCAGCGGAACGGGAGCTCGACCGTGACCTGCGGCCGGCGGTGAGCCTGGTCTCGGCCTGGGTGAGCCAGATGGCCCGGCAGTTGGAGATCGAGACCGCCCTGCTCGCGACCCGAGCCGATCTCGAGGCCTTCCTCCGGGGCGACGAGGACGCTCGCCTGGCGCACGGCTGGCGGGCGTCGCTCGTCGGCGAGCCGATACGTCAACTGGTTCGGGGAGATGCTGCGCTGGCCTTCGACGGCAACGGCGCGCTGGTGCTCGAGGAGCGCTCGCACCGCCCCGTGGGCTGAGGGGTGGGTCGCTCCGAGCGGGCCGGTTTTCGCCGTCGAGGCCGTGCCCGGGGCCCGCGCTCGACCGAGCGGTTCACGATGCGCTGGCGCGGGGGTCGATCAGCAGCGCCTGATCCGGGCCGACCTCGCCCGTGAACGGGGCGCCCTCCCCCGAGCCGTCGCTCGCCACCTCGACCAGCCCGCTGAGGCCAGTTCGCGGCATGGTCACCCGGTCAGCGGAGAAGTTGACGATGAGGACCCGCTCATCCCCCGACTGGTGCACGCGCCGCCAGGCGAGCACGCCCGGCGGTGCGTCGATCAGGGAAAGGTCACCCTCCCGGAGGGCGGGGGAGCGGCGCCGGGCCGCGAGCAGCCGCCGGTAGAGGTGCAGGATGGAAGCAGGGTCCTCCCGCTGGCTCACCACGTTCCGGGTTCCCGGCTCCGGTGGCCACGGCAACCAGGGATCGGCGCCCGCCCAGCCGTGGGGGGGTGCGGGTTCCCACGGGATCGGCGCCCGGCACCCGTCCCGTCCTCCGGGGTCCACCACCCGATCGGTTGGCACCACCGCGTCCTCGAGGCCCAGCTCCTCACCCGCGTAGAGGAAGGGCGTGCCACGCAACCCGAGGAGCAGCACGGCCGCGGCCCGCGCTCTCGCCTCACTGCCCCCGTAGCGGGTGCGGTGCCGCTTGTTGTCGTGGTTCGAGAGCACCCAGGTGGGCCACGCGCCGATGGGGTCGAGCTCCCGGCTCACGATCTCGATCTGGGAACGCCACCGTTCGGCGTCCCAGGGCGTGTACAGCGGCGGGAAGTTGAAGGCCAGGTGCAGCTCGTCGCCCGATCCGTAATAGGTGGCCACCATCGTCGTGTCGAGGAGGTAGACCTCCCCGACCATCATGCGGTCGCCGGGATAGGAATCGAGGAGTCGGCGGATCCCACGGAGCAGCTCGTGAGTCTCGGGGCGGTGGTTGAGGCCGGAATGGGGGATCGGGAGGTACTCCTCGGGGTCGTCGGGCAGGTCGGGGTCCTTGCCGATGAGGTGGACCACGTCGACCCGGAAGCCGTCGACACCCCGGTCGAGCCAGAACCGCAGCACGTCGTGCATCGCCTCCACCACCTCGGGGTTCGCCCAGTTCAGATCGGGCTGCTCGGGGAGGAAGGAGTGCAGGTAGTACTGCCCGGTCGCCTCGTCGTAGGTCCACGCGGGACCTCCGGTGAACGCCGCCACCCAGTTGTTCGGGGGGCCACCGCCAGGCGCCGGGTCGCGCCAGAGATACCAGTCACGTTTCGGGTTGTCCCGCCCCGAGCGTGACGCCACGAACCACGGGTGCTGGTCCGAGGTGTGGTTGGGCACCCAGTCGACGATGATCCGGATGCCTCGGTCGTGCGCATCCTCGACCAGGGCGTCGAAGTCGGCGAGCGTGCCGAAGAGCGGGTCCACCTCGCAGTAGTCGCTGATGTCGTAGCCGAAGTCCGCCATCGGTGAGCGGTAGAAGGGCGAGAGCCAGACAGCGTCGACGCCCAACCACTCGAGGTGATCGAGGTGCCGGCGGATCCCCGCCAGGTCGCCCACCCCGTCGCCGTTCGTGTCGCAGAAGGATCGGGGATAGATCTGGTACACGACCGAGGTCTTCCACCAGGGCAGCTCGCTCACGCTCCGATCCTACGGTTCCGAGGGTGTGCAGCGCGGAGAGGCATGAGACCATACGAGGATGCACGAAAATCCCGGGAGGGCGTGGAGTTCGTCGGAGACCACCACGGCGGGGGTAGACTGTGCGAACTGTCCGCAGTCGATCGGGAGTTTGGCCCGTGAAGAAGGGGCGTCATCGGCGCTTCGAGGAAGCCCGAGCACTGAAACGCAGTACCGAAGGCGATCTGGACGCTCTGCTCGACGCTCGAGACGCCGAGCCCTGCCCCGAGTGCGGGGCCGAGCCCGGGCACGATCACAAGTCGTGGTGCCTCAACGAGGACTCCCGGGACGACTGGTCCGCCTGAGCTCACCGACCATCCCGCCCAGCTCCTGAGCACCTGCCCGCCGATCCGCAACGTCGCGCTCGTCGCGCACGTCGACCACGGCAAGACCACGCTGGTCGACGCCATGCTGCGCGCCACGGGGGCCCTGCCCGCTCATCGTGACGTCGTTGATCGGGTGCTCGACTCCGACGACCAGGAGCGAGAGCGGGGCATCACCATCCTGGCGAAAGCGGCTTCGGTGACGTGGAAGGGCACCCGGATCAACCTGGTCGACACGCCCGGGCATGCGGACTTCGGCGGTGAAGTCGAGCGGGCACTGGCGATGGTGGACGGGGTCCTCCTGCTGGTCGATGCGGCAGAAGGCCCGCTTCCCCAGACGAGGTACGTGCTGTCGAAGGCCCTCGAGGGGAGGCTGGCCGCGGTCGTGGTCCTCAACAAGGTTGATCGCGCCGACGCCCGCCCCGCCGAGGTGCTGGACGAGATCTACCAACTGTTCCTGGACCTCGACCCCGACGACGACCAGATCGACTTCCCGGTGGTGTCGGCGATCGCCCGCGACGGCCTCGCCGCCGAGGGGCTCGCCACACCGGGCGAGGCCGGCGGGCTCACCGCGCTGTTCGACGCCGTCCTCCGAGCGGTTCCGCCGCCTCGGGGTGACGCCGCAGCGCCGTTACAGGCTCTGGTCACCAATCTCGACGCGTCGGACTACCTCGGCCGGCTGGCGATCGGGCGGGTGGAGCGGGGGACCCTCCGCCGAGGTGACCAGGTGGCGCTCTGCGCGCCGGTCGGCGAGCGATCACCGCTCGTGCGGCGGGTGGCCCAGCTCATGACCTTCGCCGGCGTGAGCCAGGTGGAGACCGACGAGGTGCGGGCCGGAGACCTGTTCGTGCTGGCCGGATTCCCCGAGATCGAAGTCGGTGACACGCTCGCGGATCCGGCGTCGCCCGAGCCGCTGCCGCGGCTCAGGGTGGACGAGCCCGTGCTGCGGATGACGTTCGGGGTGAACACCTCCCCGCTGGCCGGGCAGGAGGGCCGGTACCTCACCAGCCGGCACCTTCGCGAGCGGCTCGGTCGCGAGGTGCTGGGCAACGTCTCCATTCGGCTGGGGGAGACCGGCTCCTCCGACGTCATCGAGGTCGCGGGGCGAGGGGAGCTCCAGCTCGCCGTGCTCATCGAGGCCATGCGCCGAGAAGGGTACGAGTTGCAGGTCAGCCGCCCGGAGGTGATCCTCAAGGAGGGTGACGGCAAGCCGCTGGAGCCGCTCGAGCGCGGAGTGGTGGACGTGCCCGACGAGCACGTCGGTGCCGTCACCCAGGCGCTGGCGCCCCGCAGGGGGAGGGTGCTCGACATCCGCCCCGGCGACACGGGACGCACAGTGATCAGCTTCCAGGCGCCTGCCCGCGGTGTGCTGGGCCTCCGTGGCGAGCTGTTGACCGTCACCCGGGGCACGGCGCTGTTGCAGCTTCATCACGCGGGATGGATCGAATGGGTGGGCGACCTGCCGCGGCGGGCCGGTGGGGCGCTGGTCGCCGACCGGGCCGGGTACGCGACGGCCTACGCCCTCGACAGCCTGTCCCCGCGAGGGGAGCTGTTCATCGAACCAGGCGCGCAGGTCTACGAGGGGATGATCGTCGGTTTGACGTCTCGCCCTGGCGACCTCGTGGTCAACGTCACCCGCGACAAGCAGAAGACGAACATTCGCACTCATTCGCACGACGAAGCGATCAGGCTCGCACCTCCACGGCAGGTGACCCTTGAAGGGGCGATGGAGCTCGTGGAGGCCGACGAGCTGATCGAAGTGACGCCGCGGGCGGTCCGGCTGCGAAAGCGACTCCTCCGGGAGGCGGAGCGCCGGCGGTCCCGGAGGTGACTTCTCCGGGGCTCAGCGGCCCCGGCGGGCCAGGTCGATGGCGAGCTCGATCGCCCGATCGAGGTCGTCCTCTTCCATGATGACCATCGATCGGCGACCTCCGGCCCGGGCCTTGAGCTCGGCCTCGGCCCGATCTCGATCAGGGTCGTGCAGGCGCATCGGGATGTCGACGAGGAGTTGACCGACGACGATGCCGGAGAGCTGCCCGCTCTCCCCGAGGCCGCGGGGGTGGTAGTACTGGACCGGGCCCGAGTAGAGCGCGCCGCGTTCGGCTCGGAAGTCCGGCAACCGGCGACCCCCACGCTCCAATCGATCCACCAAGCCCATCAGGGCGTAGTGCTGCATCCGCGTGCGTTCGTCGCACCAGGCCCTCACGTCGTCGCGGTCGAGGGGGTTCATGGCCCGGTCCAGCATCGCGAGCGCGGGCCCGTACGTTTTGCGGTGCTTGCCTGAGCGGGTGCGCTTCAACGCTCGTGCCCTGGGGCGGCTGCGGCTCACCCGCTGCAACGAGGGGTGCTCGATGAACCGGGACGCGTCCTGCCCGTTCCGCCGAGCCGCTCGGATGAGGGGATCATCAGCTCCACGATCACCGGCGCTCTCGCTCGCGTACTTCGCGGCTTCGCGGACTTCGACCAGCGCGGCCACGAGGACCTGGTTCTCGTCGATGTCGTAGGCGCGAGAAGGGGCCGAGCACACGAACAGGTCCGGGTCGCCGAAGCTCGAGGCCCGGGCCGACATGGTCTCGCTCCACAGGACCGGGCCGCGCAGCTGCCCGATACAGCGCTCCGCGTTGGTGTGGATGGAGGTCGCCAGCGATCGAACGGTCACGGGGAACTGATCGAGCAGGTGCTCGGCCTCTTCGGAGGTGGCCACGACCACCCCCACGAGCTGCGCCACGGCCGCGGGGGAGAGCCCGACCAGCGCCGCGACCGTCCCCACCACGTCGAAGGGACGGGCCAGGCGGTCCCAGAGCCGGTCAAAGGCCATGGCGACGGGGTCGTCGACCACCGGGCTCGCGGGCTCGATCTCGACCGGTGGCGCCATCAGATCGCGATCAGACGGCGAGCTCGACCCCGAGGACCTCACCGATCGTGCGTTGGACCTCGGCCTGCTCGGGTGGATCCATGTGCTGCGCGACCGTGCGGTACAGGGTCGTGGCCCGCCGGTCCTCCATCCCCTCGAACTGAGGGAGGAAGTACGCGTAGAAGACCTCGTAGATGAGCCGCGACTCGGTCGGGCCGTCCTTGGCCCGGCGGGCCGCGTATTTGGCGGCGTCGAGGTACACGGCGGGACCGAGGTCCTGGAAACGGCGCAGGGGCAGGAGCTTGGTCACGATCTCGCCGGGGCCAGCGAGCAGCTTCTCGTACGCCTGGTCGTCGGGGGTGCCGACCTCGATGAACGCGAACCGGCGCATGAGCGCGTAGCTCATGTCGAACAGCAGGTTCTTGTCGAACACGTTCATGGTGGCGATGATCCGCCAGTTGGCCGGGACCCGGATCACGTCGGTCTTCTCCGGTGGCTCCTCGCCTGAGGGCACGAGGGAGATCGGATCGGGTTGGCCCTTGCGCTTGAAGGGCAGCACCACGGCCGAACCGGACAGCACGGTGAACAGCTGACCGAAGGCCCGGTCGAAGTTCGACCGGTTGAGCTCGTCGATCACGAGCCACCGGCCGCTCTCGATGGCCTCCACGAACAACCCGGGCCGGTAGATCAACCCGTCCGGGGTGGGCTGCAGACCACCGATGGTCTCGAAGGTCGTCCATTCACTGGTGGCCGTGGTGGGCAGGTAGCCGGTGCAGAACATGGCTCGGCGGGCCACGTCGGCGGCCAGGTACGCCAGGGTGGTCTTGCCGGTCCCCGGAGGGCCCGTGAGGATCACGTGCTTGCCGGCGTCGATCGCTGCCACCAACTGGTCGAGCACGTAGGGGGGGAAGATCATCCCCGCCTCCTCGGCGGCCCGCTGAAGCTCCTCAGACGTGAACTGGTGCATGCTCGTCACCTGTCGGCGGTCAAGCTCGCTTCTTGAGGGCTGGATGGGGGAGCAGACGGTCTTCCTGCTGCTCGAGGTGCTCGGCCAGTCGGGTGTAGGGCTCCTCGCCGACCATCTCGATGATCTCGTCCCGAAGAGTGACGTAGACGGGCTCGCGGGCGGTGAACGCGAGTGGGTCGTCGGTGCACCACCAGTGGAAGTCGAAGCCCCCCTCACCCCAGTCCCGGCGCTTCCATTCGCGCAGGATCTTCGTCAGGTGGTCGTTGTCGTCGACGTGGTAGTCGAGGCGGAGAGGAGCTTGCCAGCACACGGTGGGCTTCCAGTCGATGAAGCGTTCGCCCCGCTTCACGGCGGCGAGGTGCAGCGCGCAACCGGGCCCTCCCTCGAAGCCCGCCCGGTTCTGCATGATGCACGCACCGTCCACGACCCGTGTGACCCAGTCCCCGTCCTCGTTCTTGTAGATCGCCCCGCCGAGCTCCTCCGCGACCGGCTTGTACTGCCATTCGTCGTCCCCGAGCATGGCAATGAGCTGCTTGGTGCGCTTCCGGTCCGCCTTGTCCGTGAAGTAGGCCCCGTGCGAGCAGCAACCGAGGCTCAGCTCGGGTGCAGGGGCCTCATCGATGCCCGGGCACCCCCGGCCGTAGATACACGACCAGGAGCTCCCCAGAAAGGTCAGGTCGAACAGGTACGTCTCGCCGGCGTACTCGAACGACAACCACTCGTGGATGTCTCGGGTGCTCATCACGCTCCAGGTCGGGCTCGAGGGCAACGGTGAGGTTACCCCTCGCCGGGCCGGCCGCGACGCGCTAGGAATGCGCCATGGCCGGCGAGTTCGACGAGATCCGGGGACGGCTGGAGGTCATCGCCGAGGAGCTGGCGGACCTGGCGATCGAACGGCTCCGCGAGTGCGTCGACGCCGGCGGCACGGAGCTGCCGGTCGACGAGCGGCGGCTCACCCGCGCCCGTCGAGCGGTCGAGAAGGCTGCCGCGATCCTGCGAGAGCCGGACGACAGCGATTGAGTTGCCGTGCCCGGGAGGATCAGCTCCGCGGGCCGTTGAGCGCGTCGATCAGCCGTCGGAGGCGGGCATAGTTGACCCGGTTGAACTGGAAGGCGATCCGTGGCAGGTCCGGAACGTCGCCATCCTCCCGCTCGGCGGGTGAGGTCTCAACAGCTTCGATCCTCCCCGAGACCACGATGTCGGCGAACTGCTCGTTGAGCTCAGACAGTTCGTGCTCGTCGACCGGAGTCCTGAGCCGCACCACCAGCCGACGACCCACCACCCGCATCGAGTGGTAGCGGGAGTAGAAGTGGGTGATCTCCCCCACCGCATCCTCGACGGTGCTGCACACCCGGACCAGGCACAGATCGTCGGGGCCGATCAGCGCTCTGGGACCCAGCAGCTCGTTCTCGATGAACTGCAGCCACGTCTGCCAGTAGGTCGATCCTTCGGCAGAGATCAGCACGACAGGGCAGATGGGTGAGCGTCCCGTCTGCATCAGGGTGAGCAGCTCGAAGGTCTCGTCCAGGGTCCCGAAGCCCCCGGGGAGCAGCGCGAACGCCTTCGACTCCTTCATGAACGTGAGCTTGCGGGTGAAGAAGTACCGGTAGTTGATGAGCTTCGGATCCCCCGCGAGCAGGGCGGTCGGCTCGTTCTCGAAGGGCAGCAGGATGTTCACGCCGAACGCCCGCTCGGCCCCTGCCCCTTCGATGCCGGCTTCCATGATCCCCGGCCCGGCCCCGGTGATGACCATCCAGTCCTGCTCGGCCATCTGGCGCCCGAACCGCATCGCCACCTCGTAGGCAGGGTCGTCCCTGCGGATGCGAGCCGAGCCGAAGATCGACACCTTGGGAACCGAGGCATAGGGCTCGAAGACGAGAAACGAGTACCGCAGCTCCTTGAGCGCGGCGTTCACCAGCTTGAGGTCGGCGCGGCTGGCCGATTCCCGGCCGATGCGCAGGGCTGACACCAGCATCTCGAACACCAGGTCTTCGTCACGGCTTACGCCGGCCTCGTCGAGCAGTTCCGCGATCCGCGCGTCGAGCGAGGGGTCACCGGTGCGGTACGGGGCGCGGCGTGCCACCTCAGGCCACCGCCACGCGCCCGTACACGGTGGTGCGCTGTTCCAGCGGGCGGCCCAGCGGCTCCACCAGGGCCCGGAACTGCTCCTCCTCCATGCCCTGGCCGTGTGTCGCGCCAGCGGCGCGGGAGATGTTCTCGTTCATGAGCGTCCCGCCCAGGTCGTTGGCACCGGCCTGCAACGCCTGCGCCGCCCCGGCTGGGCCGAGCTTCACCCAGGAGACCTGCACGTTGTCGATGGCTCCGCGGTAGGCGATGCGACCGACGGCGTGCATGAGCAGCGCCTCCCGGAACGTCGGTCCACGCCGCGACCGGCGTTGCAGGTAGAGGGGAGCGGCCATGTGGACGAACGGGAGAGGGACGAACTCGGTGAACCCACCGGTCTCCAGCTGCAGGGCCCGGGTTCGCACGAGATGGCGCGCCCAGTGCAGCGGGCTTTCGATCGTTCCGAACATGATCGTCACGTTCGAGCGCAGGCCGACCTCGTGGGCCGCACGATGGACGTCGAGCCATTCGTCCGTGGTGACCTTGTCGGGGCAGATGATCGCCCGGATGTCGTCGTCGAGGATCTCTGCCGCGGTTCCCGGGAGCGTGCGCAGGCCGGCCTCCTTCAGACGGCGCAGGTAGGCGGGCAACGGCTCCCCGAGACGCCGGGCCCCCTCGGTGACCTCGAGCGCGGTGAAGCCGTGGATGTGGATGCCCGGAGCGGCTGCCGCCACCGCCCTGATCACCTCGAGGTAGTACTCGCCGTCGAAGTCGGGATGGATGCCGCCCTGCAGGCAGACCTCGGTCGCGCCGAGTGCCTGGGCCTCGGCCGCCCGGGCCGCGATGTCGTCCAGAGTGAGCAGGTATGGCGTACCCCGGAGGTTGAGGGAGAGGGGTCCCTTGGAGAACCCACAGAACCGGCACTTGAACGTGCACACGTTCGTGTAGTTGATGTTCCGGTTGCGCACGAAGGTCACTGTGTCGCCCACGGCGTCCTGCCTGAGCTGGTCGGCGACCTCGGCGACGGCCACCACCTCGCGTCCGCGGGCCGAGAACAACGTCACGATCTCCTCGACGCCGACCTCCTGACCGAGCAGCACCCCGGCGAGGACCTCGCCGAGGGCACCACGGGCCGCCGGCGCGCCGGGCAGCAGCAGCGGGGGAGCGAGGCTGGCCCCCGCACACCAGGCGGTGCTGCGCTCGCCGAGGTGCACAACCTCCACCCCATCATCGACCTGCTCAGGCTGTGCCGGGGCGATGCGTTGCACGAAGAGGGAGCCCGGGTCGTCGCGTGCGAGCCCTTCGGCATCGGAGCGGTCGAGGACCGCGAACCGCAGCCGCTCGTCCAACCACCGCTCCGGCTCCGCCACGAACCGGGGGTGCACGGTGAGACGGGGCGCGAGGGCGAACCCGCGCTCTTCGGTGGCCCGGCGAAGGTGATCGAGCGCAGGCCAGGGGCGCTCCGGGTTGACGTGATCCGCGGTGACCGGCGAGACGCCACCCCAGTCGTCGATGCCAGCCTCGATCAGGGCGCCGAGATCGTCGGAGAGGT
Source organism: Rhabdothermincola sp. (assembly GCF_036846205.1). Taxonomy (NCBI): domain Bacteria; kingdom Bacillati; phylum Actinomycetota; class Acidimicrobiia; order Acidimicrobiales; family Iamiaceae; genus Rhabdothermincola; species Rhabdothermincola sp. Next base: position 35,754 of record NZ_DAIUCK010000008.1, read on the forward strand.
TGGGGGGTGCCTGGACCCGCACGTCGGAAGGCAGCACGAGGCGGGCCAGGGCGATGGTCTCGAGGTACTCCTCCGTGGGGCAGGCGGGCGCGGCCTGCATGGCGGTGCCCGGCTTGGGCAGGAAGTTCTGGACGATCACCTCCTGCACGTGGCCGTGCCGGAGATGCGCTCCGGCGATGGCCCGCAGGGCGGCGAGGCGGTCGGAGCGCGACTCTCCGATACCTACGAGGATCCCGGTCGTGAACGGGATGGCCAGCTCCCCGGCCGCCTCGAGGGTCGCCAAGCGCCGCCCGGGGTCTTTGTCCGGGGCGCCCCGATGGCAGGTGAGCGACGGGTTGAGGGACTCGATCATCATCCCCTGCGAGGGAGCGACCCGCCGCAGCAGTGCCAGCTCATCGGGGAACAACGCCCCGGCGTTGGCATGGGGGAGCAGCCCCACCTCCTCCACCACCAGCTCGCACATCGCCGCCAGGTACGCCACGGTCGAGTCGTAGCCGTGCTGGTGGAGCCAGTCGCGGGCCACCTGGTAGCGCTCTTCGGGTCGCTCGCCGAGGGTGAACAGGGCCTCGTGGCAACCGACCCTGGCCCCGGCCCGCGCGATGCGCAGCACCTCCGCGGGCTCGAGATACGGCCGATCCAGCCGTGCCGGAGGTTGTGCGAAGGTGCAGTACCCGCAACGGTCGCGACAGAGCATCGTGAGAGGGATGAACACCTTCGGGGAGTAGGTGAGCCTGGTGCCGGTGGTGGCATCGCGAACCGCTCGGGCCCGACGCATGAGCTCGCCGAGGGGAAGACGGAGAAGCTCATCGGTCATGACGGGTGACACTACCGGCAGCTCGGCGTGGGGAGACCTCGGTAGACCATCGGGTCAGTCACCCGTCAGGTCACCGGCGGCGCCACGATCCGCGAGCCACACCACTCGCTCCGCCCGTACGGCACTCGCCGGCGCGGCCGGATCGCCAGCCATCACCCGGTGGAGGGCGTCGCGCTTGCCCTCGCCCTCCACCGTGAAGAGGACGAGTCGAGCGCGGGCGATGCCCGCGTAGGTCAGGGTCATCCGTCGATAGGGATTGCGACCGGAGGGATCGTCGTTCATCGCCACCAGGCGCCCGGGGTCGGCCTCCAGTGCGGGCGAGCCGGGGAACAGGGAGGCCGTGTGGCCATCCGGGCCCAACCCCAGATGCACGAGGTCGAAGCGGCCCAGCTCACCCACCCGCAGCTGGTACGGGTCCGGGCCCTCGTCGCAGCGCATGGGGTAGGTGGCGTTGGCCGCGCCGACCCGATCGAGGAGGGCCTCACGAGCCAGGCGGTAGTTGGACGCCTCGTCGTCGAGCGGGACGCACCGCTCGTCACCCCAGTACACGTCGACCTTCCACCAGTCGATCTGCGTGTCGCCGACGGCCGCCAGGCGTTCGTAGCAGCGCCGCGCGGTCTCACCGCCCGAGAGGGCGATCGAGAACGTCTCGCCGGGCCGGGCATGGAACGCCTCGATGACCCGTTCGGCGAACTCGCCGGGGACGTCGTCGACCACGTAGAGGGAGCCGTTGTTCATGGTGCCCCGTCGTCCGGCTCCGTAGTCCTCAGCGTGCGAAGGTCCCGGCCTTGGCTTCGAGCGTGGCGATCAGATCCGCGAAGGACTTGCTGAACGCGGCCACACCCTCGTCTTCGAGAGTGTGGGTGACGTCGGCGAGATCGACCCCGACCTCCGCCAGGGTGGCGATCGTGGCGTGTGCGCCGGCCAGGTCCTCGTCGATGGTCCGCCGCACCGTGCCATGGTCGAGGAACGCCTCGAGGGTCTGATCCGGCATGGTGTTGACCGTGCCGGGACCGATGAGCTCGTCGACGTAGAGCACGTCGGAGTATGCTGGGTTCTTGGTCGACGTCGACGCCCACAACGGGCGTTGTGGACGAGCGCCCCGAGCGGCCAGCGCCTCCCACCGGGGACCGGAGAACGCGCTGACAAAACGTTCGTAGGCCAACTTGGCGTTGGCGATCGCCACCTTTCCCCGCAGGGCCAGCGCCTCCGGTGAGCCGATGGCCTCCAAGCGGCGGTCGATCTCGGTGTCCACCCGGCTGACGAAGAACGACGCCACCGAGGACACCCGGGAGAGGTCACCCTCGCAGGCCTCGAGGCCCGAAAGGTACGCCTCGATGACCTCCGCGTAGCGGTCGACCGAGAACAGCAGGGTCACGTTGATGTTGCGCCCTTCGGTGATCATCTGCTGGATGGCGGGAAGGCCCTCCGCGGTCCCCGGGATCTTCACGTAGAGGTTGGGCTGGGCGATCGTCGTGTGGAGGTGGCGGGCGGCCTCGATCGTGGCGGTCGTGTCTCGGGCCAGGCCGGGGTCGACCTCGACGGAGACGAAGCCGTCGACGCCGTCGCTGTCGTCATAGACCGGTCGGAGGATCGCCAGCGCCCGCCGGATGTCATCCGTGACGAGATCCCAGTAGCTGCTCTCGACCGACGCCCCGCTCTCGATCAGCTCCCGGTACTGGGCGTCGTAGGCATCGGAGCTCTCGATCGCCTTCTGGAAGATGCTCGGATTCGAGGTGATCCCACGCACGCCCCGCTCGACCCACCGCTCGAGCTCGCCGCTGGTGATCCAGCCACGCTTGAGGTTGTCGAGCCACGGGCTCTGTCCCTGCTCATCGTGGAGCTGCTGCAGTCTCGTGCTCACGTCGCTTCCTTCCTCGGGGCCCGCCTGCGCCGGTGGCCGGTGCCAGTCTGCCCTGTGTGCGCCCGGCTCGCCGTCACCTCGGCCGCTGATCTTCGCCGACCGGAGCGGTACGGCCGAGCAGCTCCCGGGCCGCTGCCGCGACCCGCTCGGGGGTGATGCCGAGTTGCTCCAGGACCACCGGCCCGGGGGCACTGGCTCCGAAGGAGTCGATACCCACGGAACGGTCGGCGTAGCGCTCCCACCCGAAGGTGGACGCCGCTTCCACGGACACCTTTGGCAGCTCTGGAGGGAGCACCTGGCGGCGGTAGGCGACCGGCTGCGCAGCGAACAGGTCCCATGAGGGCATGGAGACCACCCGAGCGGCGATCCCGCCAGTTCGGAGCTGGTCGGCCGCGGCCAGCGCGACGGCCACCTCGCTCCCCGTGCCGATGAGGATCACGGCCGGGTCGTCGACGTCGCGCAGCACGTACGCGCCCTTCGCCACCCCGGCGTTGCCCGCCGTGCCCTCAAGAACCGGAAGGTTCTGGCGGCTGAGGACGAGCGCGGTCGGACCCTCACTGTCGATGGCCACCCGGTAGGCCATGGCGGTCTCGTTGGCGTCCGCGGGGCGGATCACCCGGAGCCCGGGCATCGCCCGCATCGCCGCCAGCTGCTCGATGGGCTGGTGGGTGGGGCCGTCCTCGCCGAGTCCCACCGAGTCATGGGACCAGGAGTAGATCACCTTTGCCCGCGAGAGCGCGGCGAGGCGGACGGAGGGACGCATGTAGTCGCTGAAGACGAAGAACGTGCCCCCCACAGGGATCAACCCGCCGTGGAGGGCCATGCCGTTCATGATCCCCCCCATCCCGTGCTCGCGGACCCCGAAGTGGATCTGGCGCCCGGCCCGGTCGGTGCGGGAGAAGGTCCCGGCCTCGGGCGGCATCTCGGTGCCGGTGTTCCCGGTCAGGTCCGCGCCGCCCCCCACGAGGCCGGGGACGACGTCGAGGACCGCGTCGAGGCACGCCTTGCCCGCATTGCGGGTGGCCACCTTCTCGCCGGGCTGCCAGGTCGGCAGCTTGGCCTCCCACCCGGGAAGGCCCCGGCCCTGCAGGCAGGCCTCGATCTCCTCCCGGTGCTCCGGCCAGCTGGACCAGGTCTGCTCCCACGACTCCCGCTCGGTGCGGCCACGCTGACCGACCTCACGGAGGTGCGCGAGCACGTCGTCGGGCACCCAGAAGCGCTCCTCGGGCGGCAGCCCGAGGATCTCCTTGGTGGCCCGCACCTCGTCTTCGCCGAGCGGGCTGCCGTGGGCGTGCGCGGTGTCGGTGTAGGTGGGTGAGGGGTAGCCGATGTGGCTGCGCAGGATCACCAGGGACGGCCGATCCTCCACCACCATGGCTCGCCGCAGCGCAGCCTCCAGGGCGTCGACGTCGTTGGCCACCTCGCCGATGCGGTCGACGTGCCAGCCGTAGGCGGCGAACCGGGCCGCCGTGTCGTCGGAGAAGGCCAGCTCGGTCGGCCCGTCGATGCTGATGTGGTTGTCGTCGTAGACCACGACGAGCTTGCCCAGGCCGAGGTGCCCGGCCAGCGAGGCCGCCTCGTGGCTGATGCCCTCTTCCAGGTCGCCGTCGCTGGCGATGACGAAGGTGTGGTGATCGAAGAGCTGCTCGCCGAACCGGGCACGCAGCATGTGCTCGGCCAGGGCCATCCCGACCGCGTTGGCGAAGCCTTGGCCCAGGGGACCTGTCGTGACCTCCACCCCGGGCGTGTGGTGGACCTCCGGATGGCCCGGGGTGCGGGAGCCCCACTGCCGGAACGCCGCGATGTCGTCGAGCTGCAGCCCGTGGCCGGTGAGATAGAGCATCGAGTACAGCAGGATCGACGCGTGGCCGGCCGAGAGGACGAAGCGGTCACGGTTGGGCCAATCGGGTGCCGCGGCGTCGTAGCGCATGACCCGCGCCCAGAGGGTGTACGCCAGCGGTGCCAGGGCCATCGCCGTGCCCGGATGACCCGAGTTCGCGGCTTGGGGGGCGTCCATCGCCAGCCCGCGGATCACGTTGATGCTTCGCTGCCGGAGCTCGGCGTCGGTCACGGTCCCTCCCTCGGATGGCTGTGGCCACCCTAGCCAAGGGCACCCGGCAGCTCCGACGCCGGGTGCGCCGTGATGCGAGGGACTCCTCTCATCGGCGGTCAGCCGACCGGCGGTAGGAGGGTGAAGGGCACCACCGTCGCGGGCCCGAGGTCGATGCGGCAGTGCGCCTCCACCGTCCCGAAGGCCTCGAAGGTGAGCTCCGCCCGCACCAGCCGGTAGGTGAACCGTCCCGGTTCGACCTCGAGGGGTTGGACGTTGCGCGCCACCTGTTCGCCGTCGCGCCGGTACACGACCTCGAGCGCCGCGGTGCCCCGATGGTCCGGCGGGCAGTGGACGATCACCACCAGGTGGGGCTCGATGGTCACCGGGAGCGCAGCGGGTGCCGGGGCCGAGAAGCCCACGCCGGTGAGGTCGATACGCGTCGAGGGCCCGGGGACCTGCCGGACGTCGATCCCGTCGATGAAGAGGGCGGCGAGGATGTGCACGGGCGCAAGCTAGCCGTGCGATCCGGCACACGGAACCGGCTCGGCCGCCCGCCGGTCACTACCCTGGCAGCGTGGCCGTCGAGGAATCCACGACATCGACGCGGGACTCGATCCTGCTCGCCGCCCGGCACTGTTTCGCCGAGCACGGCTACGACGGCACCTCGCTCAACGACATCGCGGAGGCCGTCGGCATCCGCCGCTCCAGCGTGCTGCACCACTTCCCGTCCAAGGATGCCATCTACCGCCAGGTCTTCGAGGACGCTCTGAGCGAGTGGATGGCCCGGGTCGACGAGGCCACCGGTCCTGCGCACGACGCGCTCACGGGTTGGGCCCGGGTCGACCAGGTGCTGACCGCGGGCTTCCGGTTCTTCGTCGCCAACCCGGAGTTCGTCCGCATCGTGAGGCGGGAGGCGCTCGACGGCGGGGAACGGCTGGGGGTGGACCTCGGGGTCATGCTCAGGCCCCTGTTCGAACGGGCGGTCGGGTACTTCGAGCGGGAGATGGATGCCGGCACCTTCCGCCGGTTCGACCCGGAGCAGCTCCTCCTGACCGGGTACGGCGCGCTGTTGAGCTACTTCGGTGACCGGCCCTTCATCGAGGGCCTGCTCGGCCGGGACCCGATGGCCCCCGAGGTGCTCCAGCAGCGCCTCGAGCACCTGAGGGCGTTCATGCGGGCTGCGCTCGAGCCGTGAGCCGCCGCCTGGCCCTTCAGCCCGCCTCGGCGAGCGACGCCAGCGCGAAGCGCACGAGCGCGTCGGTGGCGTTCCGGTCCTCCACCACACTGTCGGCGCAGTAGCGCCACGTGCCGTCGGGCCACTGTCCCAGCACCGGGCGGACGCTGCAGCGCGGGCCCATCACCGAATGGGCCGCCCGGCGCAGGGGTGGCCAGAAATAGAGGAGGGCCAGCCCCTGGTCGGTGGCCTTCGTCAGATCCCCCGCGTCGAGCGCGGCGAGCACCCGCAGCGCGACCCGCACCGCCTCCCGCTCGGCCCGCAGCTGGGTGAGCCAGGGGGTGATCTCCGCCAGGAGCTTCTCATCGGGCGCCGCCTCCACGTCGACCGCCTGGTCGATCCACGCTCGCAGCCGGGCCATCGCCTCCTGCCGTGCCGTCCCGAAGGAGCTCACGACCGCCCGGGTGAGCTGCCAGGGCTCCACCCCGTCGCACGCCGCCGCGAACCCCCGGATCCCCAGCGCAGCCGCATCCTGTTCCCACGCCGCGGTCGGGTCATCGCCCCGCAGGAACGCCGCCACCGACGACAGAGGCAGCTTCGAGGCGACCGGCTGGACCATCGGGTTGGCGACGTACCCCGCACACGCGGACGACAGCGCCGGATCCCGGCCCCGGAGCGGCCCGAGGAAAAGGCGATCGGCCATCAGCGCGTCGTTGACCGGGTAGTTGTCCCAGACGAGTGGCGGCCGGTCACCGAGGGCCGCGGCCCGGGCCCGCGCGTCGCCGGCGGTGATCTCGTCGCACACCACGGTGGCGCCGGTCCAGGCGATCGGGACCTCGAGGGGGACCCCTGTGGCGAGGGCATCCAGGTACGGCGTGGAGGTGGTGCCGGTGTACTCGGTGGGCACCAGCACCAGGGTGACGTCAGCGTCGAGCTCCTCCCGTAACCACCGCGTGATCCCGGCATGCTCGTCTCCCAGCCCGGGACGGGGCGGGATGTCGTCGAGGGCCAGGCAGACCAGCCGCACGCCCAGCGCCGTCAACTGCCCGAGCTTTCCCAGCAGGGCGGCCCGGTCGTCGGGCGATGCGTAGTCGATCGACAGTCCGGGGCTCAGCGCGAACCCGACCTGGAGCGTGCCCGCTTCGAGGAGGCGTTCGAACCCGGCCAGGGCCTCCGAAGAATACGGCTCGCGCCAGCGCTCCCGATGGAGGGGATCATCCTTGGGGGCGTAGAGGTAGTGGGTCATGCCTCGCTCGTGACACCACGCCATCACGTCGAGGCGCTCGTCCCACGACCAGGGCGGGCCGTAGAAGCCCTCGATCAGCCCGCGGATCGCCCATCCCATGGCTCGCTAGGGTACGCACCCATGCCGCCAGCCTCAGCCGGTGGCCGCGCGCCACACGAACCACCCACCAGCCGCACCCTCTCCGAAGCCCGCTCGAAAGCGTTGCTGGCGCGCTTCGGTGTCCCCTTCCCGGAGGAACGGGCCACCGCGGACCCGGAGGCCGCGGTCGCCGCTGCGATCGACATCGGTTTCCCCGTGGTGGTCAAGCTGAACGGCGACCGCATCGCCCACAAGACGGAACGGAACCTGGTCCGGCTGAACCTGGTCGACGAGGCAGCGGTCCGTCGAGCAGCCGGCGAGCTGCTGGCGGCGGCGACGCCTGCCGACGGGGAGGTGGACCTGCTCGTCGCGCCGATGCTGCGTGCCACCCGCGAGCTGATCGCGGGGCTGGCTCGCGACCCCCACTTCGGCATGACGGTGATGCTGGGGGTCGGCGGCGTGCTGGCAGAGGCCATCGCCGACGCCACCATCCGGCTGGTGCCCATCGAGCGGGAAGACGCCGAGGAGATGATCGACGACCTCACGACCCAGTCCCTGCTGCATGCGTTCCGGGGCGAGCCTCCCGTCGACCGGTCGCGGCTGGCCGACGTGCTGCTCGCCCTGTCGCGGGCCGCGGTGGCCCATCCCGAGATCGTGTCGGCGGACCTCAACCCCGTGCTCATCGTCGGTGGTGACCCGATCGCGGTCGACGCTCTCGTCGAGGTGCAGGCCTGATGGCGACGACCGAGCAGTTCCTGGCGCTGTTCGAGCCCCGCGGGGTGGTGGTGGCAGGGGCCTCGACCCACCCCGGCAAGTTCGGCTTCGTGGCACTGCACAACCTGCTGGCCTGTGGCTACCAGGGCAAGGTCTTCGCCACCAATCGCGAGGGCTCAGCGGTGCTCGGCCGGCCCACCGTGCCCTCGCTGGACGATGTGCCCGCGGGGGAAGCCGACCTGGTCTTCGTGTGCACGCCCGCGGCATCCAACCCCGAGGTGCTGCGGACGGCGGCCAGCAAAGGCATCAAGGCTGCGTTCATCGCCTCCGCGGGCTACGGCGAGGCCGGTGAGGAGGGCCGTGCCCTCCAGGACGAGCTGGTGGCGCTGGCCAACGAGCTGGGCCTGTTGCTCGTGGGGCCCAACGGGCAGGGCGTCGTGTCCACGCCGGTGTCGATGTGCGCGCAGATCGTGGCGCCCTATCCGCCGCCCGGCCGCATCGGGATCGTGAGCCAGTCCGGCAACTTCGTCTCCTCGTTCATGAATTACGCCATCCACAGCGGCGTCGGTGTCAGCCGTGCGGTCTCGGCCGGGAATGCGGCACAGGTGGGGGTCGCGGACGTGCTCGAGTTCTACGCCGAGGACCCGGCGACCGATGTGGCACTGGCCTATGTCGAGGGGGTCATGGACGGCCGCCGCTTCTTCGAACGGCTCCGCGCGGTGTGCGAGCAGATTCCCGTGGTCCTGGTGAAAGGTGGGGCCACCGCCGGCGGCGCCCGGGCGGCGGCGAGCCACACGGGTTCGCTGGCCACCGATGACCGGGTGTTCGACGGCATGTGCCGCCAGGCGGGGGCCGTGCGGGCATCCACGATCGAAGAGGCCTACGAGGCTGCGGCCACCTTCGCCACCCAGCCGCTCCCCAAAGGTCCGAAGGTAGCGGTGCTGTCGACGGCAGGCGGTTGGGGCGTGGTCACCGCCGATGCGATCGCCCGCACCGATCTCGATCTGATGACGCTACCCCCGGACCTGCTGCGCGACCTCGATGCCGAGCTTCCACCCCGCTGGAGTCGCAACAACCCCATCGACCTCGCGGGAGGTGAGACCAAGGACACCGTTCCCTCGGTGCTGTCGACCGTGGCCCGCCACGACGAGGTCGACGCCGTGATCCTGCTCGGGATGGGCATCCAGGGGAATCAGGGCAAGCTCGAGCGGGAGGGGCCCTTCTACCCCGACCACGGGCTCGATCGCATCGTGAGCTTCCATGAGCGTCAGGACCACCGCTACACCACCACGGCCGGCGCGCTCTCCGACGAGCTGGGCAAGCCGATTCTCACGGCCACCGAGCTGTCGATCAGCTCGCCCGACAATCCCGCGGTGCGGGGCGTCGTGGAGAGCGGCAAGTACTGCTACCCGTCCTCGAACCGGGCCGTGGTCGCCCTGGCCCACCTCTGGCACCATGCCCGGTGGCGGGCCCGCCGGGGTCTCTGAGGTGACCCCACACCCGCCGGCAGGGTGGTTCTGGCGAGCGACGGCATGCGCCGGCCGGCGCATCCACGGCACGTAGGCTCCCCCCCGATGCCGCACCACCCGCCTCGATCGCCGCGCCGTGCCTTGGCTGCCCTCGCCGCAGTGGGTGCGATGCTCGCCGCGGGCTGTGCGGGCGAGGCGGTCTCGGTCGGTCCCGATCGTGCGGCGGCTGCCTCATCGGCAGAGGCTCCCGGGACCCGGCTCACCACCCCGGTACTGTCCGCCCGCCGCGCTCCCGAGCTGCTCCGGGCCGCCATTACCGGCCAGCGGCTCCACGACGCGTTGACGCCGTTGCTGGCCGAGGCACCACCTTCGAGCTGCCTCGTGGTCAGCGCTGGTGGGCGCGTGCTGCTGGAGAAGGACCCCGACACGCCGGTGGTCCCGGCGTCCACCCTCAAGCTGCTCACGGGTGTGGCTGCGCTCGAGACCCTCGATCCCGGCAGCCACCTCACGACCACCGTCCAGGCGCGCCAGGCCCCCCGCGACGGCGTGATCGACGGCGACCTGTACCTGATCGGCGGCGGCGATCCGCTGCTCACCACTGATGGCTACAAGGTCACCTTCGAGAACCCCGGCCAGCTCTCGAACGACTTCGGTCAGCTGGCCGACCGGATCGCGGCCGCCGGTGTGCGTGAGATCCGCGGTGGCATCGTCGGGGACGAGTCACGCTACGACCAGGAGCGCTGGATCCCCACGTGGCCCCAGCGCTACCAGCGGGAAGGCTACGTCGGCCCGCTCAGCGCGCTGATGGTCAACGACGGCTCGACCGGGCTGTCGCTGGCACCGAACGAGCCCGCTCGGTTCCGCAGACCGGGGGAGCCCGCCTTGCTCGCGGCCGAGACGCTGCGCACCCTGCTCGAGGATCGAGGCGTCCGGGTGGCGGGCGCGCCGTCGATCGGCTCGGCGCCGGCCGGTGCAACCGTCATCGCCACCCTGGAGTCCCCGCCGGTCTGGGATCTGGTGGGCGAGATGATCGCCGACAGCGACAACACCACCGCGGAGCTCCTGGTCAAGGAGTTGGGCGTCGCGACCCGGGGGGAGGGCACCACCCGAGCCGGGCTCGACGCCATCGCCACCGAGCTCGCGCAGCTGGGCCTGCCGGCGGCGGGCATCGAGCTGCGCGACGGCTCAGGGCTCGACCCCCAGGACCGGGTGACGTGCAGCCTGCTGGTGGCGGCCCTCGACCGGGCCGGGCCCGACAGCGTCCTCGGCCGGAGCCTCCCGGTGGCCGGCCGCAGCGGCACGCTGCGCAAGCGGATGCGCGATACCCCGGCCGAGGGGCGAGTGCGGGCCAAGACCGGCACCCTCGCCGAGGTGAACGCGCTCGCGGGGTTCGTCGAGACCGACAGCGGCGCCACCCTGACCTTCGCCTACGTGATCAACGGCCCGGACCAACCGCGAGGGCTCCTGCCGCTCGACGAGCTGGCCACCGCCCTGGTCACCGCTCCGGGCGGTCCACCGGTCGAGCACCTGGCCCCGCGCCCGGTCGGCACCTGAGGCCCACCGGGTCTCGACCCCGGCATAGGCTGCGCGATGGTGCCCGTCCTGCCGATGTTCCCGCTCGGCACGGTCCTCCAGCCCACGGGGGCGGTGCCCCTGCAGGTCTTCGAACCTCGTTACCGCCGGATGATGCGCGACTGCCTCGCGGAGCAGGAGGGCTTCGGTGTCGTGCTCATCGAGCGGGGGAGCGAGGTCGGCGGTGGCGACGTCCGGGCGTCGGTGGGTACCCGCGCCGCCATCGTCGAGCCGGTGCAGCTGGCCGACGGGCGCTGGACCCTGCTGGGCGTCGGGATCGAGCGCCTGCGGGTCGTCCGGTGGCTCACCGACGACCCCTATCCGAGAGCGGAGGTCGAGCCGTGGCCCGATCCAGCGCCATCCGCAGCGCTGCCCTCGCTGGTGGCCTCCGCTGCGGCGAGCCTGCGGCGCCTCCTCGCGGCGTTCTCCGAGGCGGGAGGTCGCGGGATCCCCGTGGAGCTCGAGGTGCCTGACGACCCGATCCTGGCCAGCTACCGGCTCTGTGCGCTCTCGCCCTTGGGGCCTGTTGATCAGTACCGTTTGCTGTCGGCACCGTCCACGCAGGCTCGCGTCGAGCTGCTCATCGGCCTGCTGGACGAAGCCCGCGAGGTGCTCCTCGCCGGCATGCGCCTCGACGGCGACGGTGGGCCGGGCTGAGCCTCAACCCCTGGGCGGGAGCTGCGGCCCCCACCGGGCCAGGCAGTAGCCCGCGACCGGCATGCGGGCGCCGCAGGTCACCCCGAACTGGTAGTAGTCCGAGGTGGGCGCCGATTCCTGCACGAGCAGGTCACAGGCGTACGAGTTGCCGGCATCGCACAGCTCCCACAGCTCGTCGAGCTGAGCGTTGTCGCCGTAGGACCTGGCCTTGCGTGGATCGAGCTTCGCACAGTCGGGGGGCACGGTCTTGCCGGAGGTGTCCGCCAGGAACGAGTCGAGCGACGCCTTGACCCCCTCGTAGGTCTCCAGGTAGGGCACCACCTGGAACCCTCCCCTGCTGAGCGCGCCGAGCGCAGCGCCCTGGTTGATGTTCACCGCGGTGTTGATACCCGCCACCTTGCCGTCGGTGGTCAACGACGGCCCTCCGCTGTTGCCACGGTCGATGCGGCCGTCGACCGACATGCCGATGCGCCGCTCCCCGCTCCGGTCGAAGCTCATGATGCTCAGCTCGGTGACCGTGAAGGTGCGCAGAGGGCGGGGATAGCCGAGCGCGACGAGCGGCTGGCCCTCGACGAGGGTCGAGGTGTCCGCCCACGCGAGATACGAGCTCAGCGGCTGGTCGACCACGATCAGCGCCACGTCAGGGCTCTTGGTCATGCCCACGACATGCCCTGGGATGCGCTCGCCGTTGCGGGAGACCAGCTCCGGCTCCGTGTCACCGACCACCACGTGCCAGTTCGTGACCACGTGGCGCGGGCTGATCGCGAACCCGCTCCCGCCGGTCTCCACCCCGCAACCGGAGGCCTCCACCCGCCACACGGCATCCCCGAAGTGAACGGCGATCTGCTCGGCGGTGAAGCCGCCCGGGGGAACCTCGATCGCCGGCGGCGGCGGGAAGGACGTGACCGCTGCGGTGGTCGTGGTGCCCTCGGCGAGGTCAGTGGCGTCATCGCCGCGGTCGCCGCCTCCCCCCACCATCGCGATGCCCGCCACCAGGGCGGCGAGGAGGACGGCGACGCCGCCGATGAGCAGCCAGTTCGGGCCGAATCTGGGCGTGGTCCCACCGGGTGTTCGCGGCGGGTGCGGCCCGGGGGACGGCTGGGGGCCTCGCTCGCCGGGGGCTTCCGCCGTCGGAACGGCGGCTGCAACCGCCCTGGGCGCAGCAGGAACCGG
>NZ_DAIUCK010000009.1:0-47105 GCF_036846205.1 Rhabdothermincola sp.
GCCCCCATCGGGGTTGTCGGTCGGCCAGGTTCGGCTTCGGCAGCGGTGAGGCTGTCGCCGATGGGCCCGCCCGCGCCGCCCGCGCCACCCGCCGGGAGCCTCTGCTGAGTGCCGGGACCGTCGAGATCGGCGAAGATGCGCATCAGCTCCACATCACCCAAGGTCTCCTGCTCGACGAGGGCGTCAGCCAGCCGGTCCAGGGTGGCCCGATGCAACGTGAGGATCTCCCGAGCCTCGTCATGGGCCTCGTCGAGCAGGCGCCGCACCTCAGCGTCGATCGTCGCTGCGATCGCATCGCTGTAGTTCACCTCGTTCCCGTGCTCGCGCGCCAGGAACGGCTCGGCGTTCCTCGTCCCGAGCTGCTGTGGACCGAGCACCTCACTCATCCCGTACTGGGTGACCATCGCCCGGGCGATCTGGGTCGCTCGCTCGATGTCGTTCATCGCTCCGGTGGTGGGGTCGCCGAAGATGAGCTCCTCGGCGGTGCGGCCTCCCATCAACATCGCCAGCTCGTCCCGCAGCTCCGAGCGGGACCGGATGTTCTTGTCCTCGACCGGTAGGGCCTGAGTCCATCCCAGGGCCCGGCCGCGGGCGATGATCGACACCTTGTGGATCGGATCCGCATTGGGCAGCACGTGCCCGACCAGCGCGTGGCCACCCTCGTGATAGGCGATCACCCGCTTCTCCCGCTCCGACATCACCCGGGTCTTGCGCTCCGGGCCAGCCATCACCCGATCGATGGCTTCCTCGAGCTCGGTCATGGTGATGCAGCTCTGCCCCCGGCGGGCCGAGAGGATCGCCGCCTCGTTGACCGTGTTCGCCAGGTCGGCGCCGGTGAACCCGGGGGTTCGCCTGGCGATGATGTCGAGGTTCACGTCCTCTGCCATGGGCTTGCCCCGGGTATGCACCCTGAGGATGGCGCGCCGACCCTCCAGATCGGGGCGATCGACCATGATCTGCCGGTCGAACCGGCCGGGGCGCAGCAACGCCGGATCGAGGATGTCCGGCCGATTCGTGGCCGCGATCAGGATGACGCCAGTGGTGGCGTCGAAACCGTCCATCTCGACCAGCAGCTGGTTCAAGGTCTGCTCGCGCTCATCGTGCCCTCCGCCGTAGCCCGCACCCCGGTGGCGACCGACCGCGTCGATCTCGTCGACGAAGATGATGGCCGGCGCCGCGCTCTTGGCCTGGTTGAACAGGTCCCGCACCCGGCTGGCGCCGACCCCGACGAACATCTCCACGAAGTCGGAACCGGAGATGGAGAAGAACGGCACCCCGGCTTCCCCGGCGACGGCCCGAGCGAGGAGCGTCTTGCCCGTTCCTGGAGGCCCGTACAGCAGCACCCCCTTCGGGATGGTGGCCCCTATGGCGTGGAACTTGGCAGGGTCCTCGAGGAAGTCACGGATCTCCCGGAGCTCCTCGACGGCTTCGTCGGCCCCGGCCACGTCGGCGAAGGTGACCCGGGGCGCGTCTTTCGACGGCCGGCGGGTACGAGCTCGACCGAAGTTGGGCCGTCCACCCTGCATGCCCAGCAGGAGGTAGCCGAACACCCCGATGAGCAGCAGCACCGGCAGCAGTTGCAGGGCCACATCGGCCCACAGCGATCGGGACTGGGCGTCGGCGTCGGTCTCGATGCCCGCCTCGATCAGACGCTGGGTCAGCTCGTCCGCGTATTCGGCCGGGTAGACGACCTTGTACTCGGTGCCGTCGGTGAGCTTCCCGGTGACCACGTTGTCGCGATCCTTGATCGTCGCCGTGGCCACCTGCTGTTCGGCCAACTTGGCCTCGAACGCACCCAGATCAAGCCGTTCCGGGCCTGAGCCGCCACGAAGGACGACGACCAGTGCGATGGCCACCACGGCGCCGAGCGCGATCGCCAGCACCACGACGGGGCGGGACAGATGCTTTCTCACGACCCGGCAAGGCTACCGGCGGCTGGCCGGCCGGCGCCTCCGCCCGCTTCCCCGCCGTTCAGGTGATGCCACCGTGGTACGCGACCACGTCCGGCAGGTTCCGGTAGCGCTCGGCCACGTCGAGGCCGTAGCCCACGACGAACTGATCCGGGATCCGGAACCCGACGTAGCGCAGGTCGGGCTCGACCTTCTGCCGGCCCTCCTTCAGCAGCAGTGCGCAGACCTCGAGGCTCGCCGGATGGCGCGCCTGGAGGTTCTTGATGAGGTAGTTGAGGGTCAGACCGCTGTCGACGATGTCCTCGACCAGCACCACGTGTCGATCGGAGAGGTCGAGGTCCAGGTCCTTCACGATGCGGACCACCCCACTGGTCTTGGTGGCGCTGCCGTAGGAGGAGACGGCCATGAAATCGAACTCCACCGGTAGATCGATCCGACGGGACAGATCGGCCATGAACATGAAGGCGCCCTTCAGCACCCCGACCAGCAGCGGTGAGCGGCCCTCGTAGTCGGCGGTGATCTCCTTGCCGAGCTCGGCGATACGCGCCTGCAGGACCGCTTCGGGCACGATGACCTCGCCGAGGTGCGGATCCAGGCTGGTCTCACGGTCCGGATAGCTCGGCTCCATGGCGAGCGGAACCCTACCGCTCGACGCCCGTGCTCGCCCGGTGGAGTCGGAGGCGCTGACCGCTGCGGTCGACGCGCCAGCCGCCGCCCACCTCGGTACCCGTCGCCTCACCGCTGGCCACCATGAGTACACGCTCCACGGTCGCCAGCGACGGGGGATGCCAGTCGGGTGAGCAACCCCGGAGCCAGTTGCGCACCGCGACCGCGCCGAGCACCGGGGGCGCGGCGTCCAGCGCCCCGGCGTCGGTGGGGTCCACGGCGGCCGCCAGCTCATCGAGCAACTCGGCCGCGGCCCGCACCACGTCCGCCTGCCGGCTGATGATCGGCACCACGTCCCGACCCGCGATGTCCGCGAGCAGCGGCAGCAACTCGTTGCGCACCCGGTTGCGCCGCAGCGACGGGTCACGGTTGCTCGGATCCTCCACGACTTCGAGCCCCAGCTCGTCGCACAGCGCACGGGTCTCCCACCGCCGCAGGTCCAGCAGGGGCCGCCTCCCGTCGCGGCGCATGCCCGCCAGACCGTCGAGCCCGGCACCGCGCAGCAGGTTCAACAGCACGGTCTCGGCCTGGTCATCGGCCGTGTGTCCCAGCAAGGCGCCGGGTGGGAGCACGGCGTGGCGGGCTGCTCGGGCGCGGGCCTCGAGGTTCGGCCCGGGCTCGACGGTCACCCGCTCGGCGCGGAAGGACGCGCCGAGCCGCCGGGCCGCCGCCTCGACCACCCGGGCCTCGTCCTCGGAGCCTTCCCGCAGCCCGTGGTCGACGTGGACCGCCGTGGCCACGCAGCCCGCCTCCACCGCGAGAACGAGCAGGCACAGCGAGTCCGCGCCGCCCGAGACCGCGCACACGACGGGCGTGCCGGGGGGCGGGAACGTACACCTGGCGAGCAGCTCGGTGGCGAGTCCGCCCTCCATCTCCCCACGCTCAAGCGACGCGGGCCGGTGCCACCCGAGCGATCCAGGTCGCAGGCTCGCGGATCTCGGCGATGCTCGGCAGATTCTCCGGCCGCTCCCACGCCAGCTCGAGGAGGGACGGCCCACCCGCCCGCTCAACCTCCTCGATGAACCGCTCCCCCTGCTCGTACTGGGCCAACTTCGCCTCGAGGCCCACGAGTTGCTGCAGGAGCCTGGCCAGGCCCTGGGCCGACTGGCGGCGCTTGCGCAGCACGCTGGAGAACCGGCCGGCGCTCGGCACGAGATCGGCACCGGCCCGGTCCATCGTGACGTCGCCGTGGCCCTCGAGCAGGCTCATGAGCCCACTCAACTGGTCGAGCACCGCCCGCTGCTCCGGGGAGGCCACCAGCGCCACGACCCCGCCGTCCGACAACGGGTTCTCACCTCGACGGACAGCCCCCACGGCCCGGTCGATCGCCGCCAGGAAGCGCTTGGGGTCCGGATCCACCGACTCGAGCATCTGCTCCACGAGCCCGAGGAAATGCTCACGCATCCAGGGGATGCCCGTGAACTGCGCCCGGTGGGTCACCTCATGCAGTGCGATCCACAAGCGGAACTCCCGGGGGGGGAAGGCGTACATCTTCTCCAGCGCCAGCACGTTCGGCCCGACGTAGTAGACGATGTCCTGGTCGTGGGGTGCCTCCTCCTCGATGATGAGCAGGTCGTACTGGCCGAGCACCCGGTTCGACATCCAGCCGAGCATCACCCCGACTTCGGCTCCCGCGACGGTTCGGGTGATAGGTGCGAAGGGGCTCGCCGCCATCCGCTCGCCGAAACGCTGGATGAGGGGGCGCAGGAGTCGCTGGAAGGAGGCGATGTTGGCGCGAACCCATCCGGCGCGGTCGGTGACCCGCCCCCGGGCATCACCGCTCAAAGAGCGCAATCCGGTCGCCTGCTCGACCAGGTCCTCCGCTCGAGCGGTGAACTCCGTGAAGTCCGGCTCCAACGACGCGTAGTGGTAGCTCTCGGCGAACGGCTCCCGGCCGGCTGCACGCACGGCCACCCGTTCGGCCAGCGCCCAGTCGACCGTGCCACTCACCAGGTCAATCCCGCGGGTAGCGCGGCATCTCGACCTTCTTCAGGTACATGATGCCGATGGCGAGCACGAGCCCGATCGCGCCCGCGGCGAGCGCAACGGCGATCCAGAAGTGCCACACGACGGCCAAGACGGGATCCATGCAGACGATCATACGGGCAACGCCCGCCGCGACCCATTCCGCCGGCCCGCCCTGACCCGGCGTGGCCGGTGATCATCGGGGTGGCTGATCGGGCGCAGTCGAGAGGGATCGCAGCGTCTCCTCGATGCGCTGGCGGAGCTCGGGGGGCACCTGTTCACGGCACTTCTGCTGGATCACCAGGCGCAGCTCGGCCTCGAAGTCGAACACCTCGAGGCAGGGGTTGCAGTCGTCCAGGTGGCGGGCGATGACCGACCGGCGCTCCTCGGTCAGCTCACCGTCGAGGAAGACGTAGAGCTCCCGGAGCGCTTCGTTGCAGTCCGTTCGGTGGTCGTCACCCATCGCTCGCCCGGTCACCTGTCCTCACCGGCTCCTGTTCCCCGACCGCTCCGTCACTGGCGTCCCGGGGTGCCAGCCCTCGCCCCGTCGCGTATTCGTACAACTTCTTCTGCAGCGCCCTTCTTCCCCGATGCAGCCTGCTCATCACCGTGCCGATCGGGATGTCGAGGATCTCGGCGATCTCCTTGTAGGAGAAGCCCTCCACATCGGCGAGGAGGACCGCCATGCGGAACTGCTCCGGCAGGGACTCGATGGCGTCCTTCACCTCCGCGTCGGTGAACCAGTCCATCAGCTCGTCCTCGGCGCTGCGCCCGACCTGGGCTGCTTCGAGACCGCCGAGGCGGCGGTAGAGGTAGAGATCTTCTGCCTCGTCGAGCTCCTGCTCGTCGGGCCGGCGCTTCCTGGCCCGGTACAGGTTGATGTAGGTGTTGGTGAGGATCCGGTACAACCAGGCCTTGAGGTTGGTCCCCTCCTGGAACCCGCCGAAACCTCGGTAGGCCTTGAGATAGGTCTCCTGCACCAGATCCTCGGCGTCGGCAGGGTTGCGGGTCATCCGCAGGGCGGCGGCATAGAGCGAGGGCATGTACGCCATCGCCTGCTCCGCGAAGCTCGCCTGATCGGCCATCGATGTCACCCTACCCGCCGCCGGGATGACGGAACCCCGGCACGGAGCCGGGGTTCCGGTGTGTGCACTATCGGGTTGGGACATCCCAGGTATCGGCAGATCCCGGGGGATCCTTGAGCAGGAAGTCGAGGCTCGATCGAAGCCGCCCCATCCCCACCGCCCACCCTCACGGGTCGCGGGCGGCACGATACGTTCGACCCGACATGGAGCCTCCCCGGGGACGCCACCCTCACCCTGTTCGTCCGCTGCGGCGGGGTGCTGGCCTGCTCCATGCTCAATCGATCGACGTGGTCGGCGCGCTGGGGTGGGTCGCCGTGGGCACCCTCCTGCTCGGCCTGCGCGACCCGTCCCTCTGGCGGTGGCGGGACGACGCCGTCATCACCCTGTCGCATGCCCGCGGGTGGGTGGAGCTCGGAGTCCCGTCGGTCTCGGCGGCGGGCGAGCGGGTCGAGGGGTACTCCGCACCCCTGCAGTTCTTCGTCGCTGCGCTGTACTACCGGCTGGGTGGCTCGGGCTGGGACACCTTCCTCGACGTGCAGGTGCTCGCCGGATTCGCCCTCTGCGGCTACTTCGTGTCCCGGCTGCTGCACCATGCCGTGCCCGGCGCTCCGACCCGGGCGCGCCTCGTCGCCGGAACCGCGGTTGCTGTCGTGGGGCTGAGCACCTGGGTGGCGCTCGGGTGGTTCGGATCGGGGATGGAGAACAGCATCACGGTGCCGTTGCTGTTCGGCGTGATGGCCACCATGCTCGGGGTGCTCCGTGAGCGCCCCCATCGCGGCTACGCGGCAGGGATCCTCTTCGGTCTCGCGGGCATCGCCCGCACCGAGCTCGCCGTGTTCCTGCTGCCTGCGCTGGCTGCAACCACGTACCTGCTGTGGCGCGACCGGCCCGCCGTGGCGGCCCGGGTCGCCGGGATCGCGATCGCGATCTGGGCGCTCGTCCACGGTTGGAGGTCGGCCACGTTCGGCACGCTCCTGCCGAACTCGGCGATCGTGCAGGGCAAGACCTCGGTGTCGCTGACCGGTCTCCTGGCGCTCGGTGCCGTGGCGGCGCTGCTCGCGGGCGTCGGCTGGCGATGGCGCCGGGCATCCGGCTGGCTGGTGGTGACATCGCTCGCGGGCGTGGCCTTCCTCACCATCGCCCTGGTCGCCGCCGCGGACCCCGACGGCCTGCTCCTCGACGATGTGCCCACACGGCTGGTCATCGCCCTGGCCGGTCTGCTGATGATCGCGGCGGCCGGATGGGCACTGCGCGCAGGGGACCTGCTCAGCTGGGCCGTGATCCTCCTGGTGGGAATGGCACCCATGGCCCAGGAGCTCATGCTGGGTCCCGCCCGCCTCGATCCTCCCCGGATCGGAGGCCAGAGCCTGATCCTGCTGGCCTCCGGTGTGGGGGTCGTGGCCCTGTGGCTCCTCACACCTCCGAACGCGTCGAGACTCCGCACCGAGTGGGAAGCGGGAGCTCGGCGGGCAGCCGGGGCGGCGACGGTGCTGGCCTGCGGCGGACTGGTGGCGGTCGGGGTGATGGCCTGGCGGTCCGGAGACGCCGAGCTGTGCTGTGCCGTGGACAACCACCGGGCGGTGCTCGATCTCGCTGCCGAGCATGCGCACGACACCGGGCTTCCGAGGACGATCGTCGCCGCACCCGACATCGGCAAGCTCTCGTTCGAGAAGGCGGCTGTCCTCGTCGACCTCGGCTTCCTCGGGGACCCGGTGGCCGCGGAGATCCGCCGCACCCGCCCGGATCTCCTCGACGACTACCTCCTGCAGGTCCAGGTGCCCGATGTGGTGGAGGTGCACGGGATCTGGTCCTGCTACATCCAGGACGACTGGGTCACCTCCCCGCCGTTCGCCACGCGGTACCGGCTGGCCAGCCTCGCTGACGACCCGCCCGACCCAACGACCGACCCGCTCTGCGGTGACCGGGCACGAGGCCGCTCCTACGTGCGATCGCCCTCCGATCCCGGGTATCGCCAGGAGATCGACCTCACCGTCGCGCTCGCGCGACGGGTCGAGGAAGCCCCCTCGCTGGTCGCGCGGGCCACGGAGCGATGCACCGCCGGAGCCGCCCACCCGCTCGACTGCCAATGGATACGCCGTAGCATCCAGCGAGCCATGCCCGAGCTCCGGGCGGCCGGAGCCGACGACGCCACCGTCGAGGCCCTTCTCGCCACCTCGCCCACGCCAGAGCTGGACCGGCTCTTCCTGCGAACACCCCCCGGCTGGTCGAGAGGTGCAGCCTCGGAGATCATCGAGGCGCTCGACCGTGGCTGATCGACGAGCCCGCCGCGGAGCCCGGGCAGGGAAATCGAACCCGCAACCTTCCTGACCGTGGCCGGCTGAGCCGGCCGGGCGGCCGGCGCACCGGTAACGTCGCCGCCCGTGACCCGTGACCGATCCGGCCCGCGCTCATCACGAAGGAGAACACCGAGGACCTTCCGGGCTGACCGGCCTGAACGATGGGACCCGCCGCTACCCGGCCGTTTCACCCCCGGGTGACGGTCCGATCGTCGCGACGCGTCACGGCGGTCGCTGCGGCAACGGCGTTCGCCGGTGTGCTCACGATGCTGAGCACCCTTCCACCATTCGCCCATCGCGTTCGCCGTCTCGCCGGGGTGCTGGACCCGATCGAGCTGCGCGTGGGCGCGAACGTCACCGCATTCGTCGTGGGCTTCGCACTGCTGTACCTCGCCGGCAACCTCGCGCGACGCAAGCGGTCCGCCTGGTTGCTCGCCACGACGCTGTTCGGCGTACACACGCTCGTGGTGACGGCACGGTTCGCGGCCGCGGGCGCGCTGCCCAGACCGAGCGTCGCCGAGCTGATCGTCGCCGCCGCGGTGCTGGGGCTGCTCGTCGGCTCGCGGTCGTGGTTCACGGCGGCGTCCGATCCGCCGACCCTGTTCCGCGCGCTCCGTTTCGCCGTGCTCTACACGACAGCCGTGGTCGCGTACGGCGTGTTGACGCTCTCACTCGCGCGCAACCACCTGGAGCAGGAGCCGAGCGTCCTCGACAACCTGGTCACCGTGCTCGAAGGCCTGATCGGCGTGGAGGGGGAATACACGTACCAGCCCGGGATCTTCGGGGTCGTGTTCCCGATGTCGCTCGTCGCGCTCGGTTCGATCGGCGTGGTGACCACCCTGGTGCTGATCTTCCGACCGATCGTGGCGGCGCCGCGGACCGATGCCGACTGGGCTGCCGCGAAGCGCCTCGTCCACCGGTATGGCACGGACACGCTGGCCTACTTCGCGCTCCGTCACGACAAGAGCTACTTCTTCTCGTCCGACGGTGAGGCGATGATCGCCTACGCGTACCTCGGGCGCTACGCGCTGGCCTCCGGAGACCCGATCGGTGCAGCGTCCTCGATCGATCTGGTCATCGACGAGTTCCTCGACATGTGCGTCCAGCACGGTTGGGGCGTCGCGTTCCTGGCGGTCCGGCAGGACCAGGTCGCACGCTACGAGCGTCGCGGCCTGCGATCGCTCTACCTCGGCGACGAGGCCGTCATCGACTGCACGAAGTTCACGCTCGAGGGCAAGCGCAACAAGAGCGTGCGACAATCGGTCGGCCGGGTCGCCCGCACCTACGACTTCGAGCTCGTCGCCGAGTCGGAGGTCGATGCGGCGACCGTCGCGGCCTGCAACGCCGTCAGCGAGCGATGGCGGGGCAAGGCGCCCGAGCGTGGGTTCACGATGGCGCTCGGCCAGGCCGTCGAGGGCAAAGAGCAGGAGTACCTTCTCGCGATCGCGCGCGACCGTGCCGACGCCAGCATCGGGGGCTTCCTGCGGGTGGTGCCGGTGTACGGCGAGCCGGAGCCCGGCGGGACGGTGCCGATCGTGGGGCGCACCCTGGACCTGATGCGCCGCGAT
Organism: Rhabdothermincola sp.; assembly: GCF_036846205.1. NCBI lineage: Bacteria > Bacillati > Actinomycetota > Acidimicrobiia > Acidimicrobiales > Iamiaceae > Rhabdothermincola > Rhabdothermincola sp. The sequence continues at coordinate 9,492 of NZ_DAIUCK010000009.1, forward strand.
CCGGACACACCGAACGGGATGACCGAGTTCCTCGTGGCCAACACCGCGTTCGCCCTCCGCGACCGCGGGGAGCGAATCCTGTCGATGAACTTCGCCTTCATGGGGCGCCTGTTCGAGTCCGACGTGCGATTCACCCTTCGCCAGCGCGTGGCGCGTGTCCTGGTGTCCACGCTGAACCCCTTCTTCCAGGTCAAGTCGTTGCGTGACTTCAACCGACGCTTCCGGCCCGACTGGGTGCCGCGGGTGATCATCTACGAGGACCAGCGCTCGCTGCCCCAGGTCGCAGTGCTGTTCGGGGCCGCCGAAGGCTTCGTACGCCTGCCGCTGGTGGGCCGCTACCTCGTGCCGCGTCGCATCGAACCTGGCCACGCCGGCGGAGCCGATGGGTGATCAGCGCCGGTGACGATCCCGGCGCGGCCTGGTCAGAGCCTTCCGAGCCCGGGAAGGGAATCGAACCCTTGACCTGCTCATTATGAGTGGTACGGGCCTGAACGCTGTGCTCACCTGCGCAAACGCCAGGTCGGCGGCGAGCGTTGTGCCTGGGTGGTATCCGCTGTCGTCGACCGTCAGGTCGTCGGCGGCGGCCCGGGCACGGGCTTGGTGTAGTCGGTGGGGTCGGCGACCCCTACCAGTTCCACTACAGCTACATCTGCTGGGAGCCGGACTGTCCTGGCCACCGGCAATCGATCATCGACTGGGAGATCGCTCAGGCATGGCGACGGTGGCGACACGCGTACTCTGATCCGCTGGAGGCGATCCGCAGGAAGTGGATCGGTGAACTCTGCGCGCCTGACCGCGATACGCAGTTCTTCGTGGGGAACATGCACCAGCACCCGAACTCGTTCCTGGTGCTTGGGGTGTTCTGGCCGAAGAAGCCCTAGACCCTCACCACCCCGACCGACGGGTCGAGGGCCACGGCGCGCTCGACGATGCACTGCCGGTGACACTGCCGCTCGTCGTGCTCGAAGCAGAGCAGGGCCACTCTGTGGGCACGTGCCAGTTCCATCACGCGATCGAACGCCGGACCCGAACCGTTGTCGAGCCTGGCAAAGTACCGCTGACGACGACGAGGAAGGTCGCCCGTGACAAATGGTTCGCGGTTGTCCTTGGGATTGCCGAGGTCCCGCTCGTGCACGTAGCCGATTCCTCGTTCGCCGAGCGCCTCACGGAGTGCCGTCTTCGATAGGCCCCTCTTCCGACTGATCGGGTTCAGCCGAACATCGACGAGTACCTCAACGAGGTTCGCCTCAAGGATGTCGAGGAGTTCCTCCGCCGACCGCCCCTCGTAGCCGATGCTCACGATCCGGTGCGTCTTGTCAGTCGACATCGCTCACCTCGGTCACGGGTGGTGATGATGTTCGGCTATGGCGACCTGCGCCAATCGTCGCGCGCCCCGCCAAGGCCCCCAAAGTGTGGCCGGACAGCGATCCCGGAGCAGGGATCTGGAGCGTGGAACCGAGGTGTGCGCGCGATGAACGCGCGATGGCTCTGCACGAGGAAGGCCCAGTCGATCGGCACTCTGGCCGTGACCTGGGCCTTCACGCGAGCCCGGGAAGGGAATCGAACCCTTGACCTGCTCATTACGAGTGAGCCGCTCTGCCGACTGAGCTACCCGGGCGAACAGGCTGCGTACCGTAGCAGTCAGTCCAGCGGCTCATGACACCTCTTCCCACCGCCCTGGCTCCCCACGGCACCGCCGTCTACGCTCTCCCCGGCGTCGATTTGACGGCTGGGGAGCCGGGGGCGACGGCGCCGACGTTTGGGGGGAGGACCGAGTGACCCTCGATCACGGGCACCACGAGGATCTGGTGACCGGCACGGGCACCGGAACCGCCCGCGGTCCCGGAGTGCTCCCCTTCCCGATGCCAGGGCCGGACGAGACCCTGCTGCGGGAAGCACCCATCGCCATCTACTCGGTCGACCTCCGAGGCCGCATCATGTCGTGGAACCCCGCTGCGGAGGAGATGTTCGGCTGGACGGCCGGGGAGATCATCGGCCGCCAGGTGCCGTTCCTGCCTCCCGAGGAGCGTGAGCGGGCCGCAGACGCGCTGCTCCGGCTGCGTCAGGGCGAGTCGGTGCCACCAGTCGAATACCGGCCGGTGCGAAAGGATGGGACCCGGATCGATGCCCTCAGCTCGGCATCGGTGCTCACCGGTCACGACGGCACCCCGCTCGCGATCGTCGCGTACGCCATCGACATCACCGCTCAACGTCGAGCCATCGAGACGGTCGCCCAGGCGGAGTACAAATGGCGTGTCCTCCTCGAGAGCACCAACGACACGGTGACACTGGTCGACCGCGCCGGTCGGGTGAAGCAGACCACCGGTGAGTTCACCGACGTGCTCGGCTACCCGGCCGAGTGGTGGAGCGGGCGATCGGGCTTCGAGCTCATCCACCCCGATGACCGCACCACGGCGCGGGAACTGTTCGCCTGGGCGCTGAACCATCCCGGCGAGCCGATCACCGAGGTCTTCCGGACCCGTCACCGCGACGGCCGATGGGAGCTCATCGAGTACACGGCGGTGAACAAGCTCGACGACCCCGCGGTCGACGCGGTGGTGATCACCACCCACAACGTCACCGAAGTGAGACGGGCCGAAGCACTCGTGTCCGACGAGGCAAGGGTGCTCGAGCTGATCGCCCGCAATGCCTCCCTGCGCGACATCCTCGACGAGGTTGTCCGCATGATCGAGTTCCACACCGGCGGCCGGGCGGGGGTGTTCATCCTCGATCGCGCCGCTCCGGCCGATGCCCAGGCGTGCGCGTCGTCCGAGTTGTTGCACACCCTGGAGGCTGCCGCGGCAGGGGGCGTCGCCAGCACCTGCGAGGAGGCGATCCGCCGCCGCGAGACCGTGATCGTCCCCGACATCCGAACCCATCCGCTCACCGCTGCCGATCCCGGCCCGTTCCTCGGTGCAGGCATCCGATCGGCGTGGTCCCGGCCGATCCTGGACACGGACGACTCCGAGGTGCTGGGCACCATCGCCGTGTACAACCCCGACCCGCGCGAGCCCACGCCACGGGAGCTCGACGTGGTCGGCGTGGCCTCGCACCTCACGGCCATCGCGCTCGAGCGCGACCGGGTCCAGCGCCGCCTCGAACATCAGGCCCGCCACGACCAGCTGACCGGGCTGCCGAACCGGTGGGCCATCGTCGAGCGGGTCGAGGCGGCGCTCGAGCGCGCTGACGACCGGGGAGCGGTGGCTGTGGTGCTCATCGACCTCGATCGATTCAAGCTGATCAACGACAGCCTGGGCCACGAAGCGGGTGACACGGTGCTGGTGGCGTTCGGGGAACGCCTCCGATCCCTCGTGGGAAGAGACGATCTGGTCGGACACTTCGGCGGCGACGAGTTCGTCGTGGTGATGGAGGGGGTCGAGGACATTGAGGTCGTCCACCGGCTCGCCAGCAGACTCGACCTGGCCCTCTCCGAGCCGTTCACGATCGCGCTGCGGGTCAGCGACACCGGGGAGCTCGCTGCGGTTCCGGTCGCCACCACGACCAGCATGGACGTCGGGGGACCGATCGAGCACCAGATCTTCCTCTCCACCAGCATCGGGGTCGCCCTGGGACATGACCGGTCGATGAGCGGCCATCAGCTCCTGCAACAGGCCGACACCGCGATGTTCCGGGCCAAGGACCGCGGACGGGACCGGCTCGAGGTGTTCGATGACGGCATGCGGCGGCGTGCCACCGAGCACCTGCGGATGGACCGTGAGCTGCGCCTCGCGGTGGAGCGGGCACAACTCCGGGTCCACTACCAACCCAAGATCGACCTGGCGACCGGACGGATCGTCGGCGCCGAAGCCCTCCTCCGATGGGATCATCCCGAACGGGGCCTGGTCACGCCTTCGGAGTTCATCGGCCTGGCCGAAGAGACCGGGCTGATCGTCCGCATCGGCGCCTGGGTCCTCGACGAGGCCGTGCGGGCGGCCAGCACGTGGCGCGAGCGGGCCGGCACCGAGTCGTTCCGGATCTCGGTGAACCTCTCCCCTCGCCAGCTCATGGCTCCGGGTTTGGTGAGCATGGTCGCCCGGACGCTGGCCCGCCACCGCTGGCCCGCCGGCCAGCTCGTCCTGGAGCTCACCGAGAGCCTCCTCATCGACGACGCCGATGCCGCTCTCGGCGTTCTCCAGCAGCTCGAGGCGCTCGGGGTGCAACTGGCCATCGACGACTTCGGCACCGGCTACTCCTCCCTCGGGTACCTGCATCGCTTCCCCTTCGACGTGGTGAAAGTCGACCGGGAGTTCGTCGGACCTCTCGACGCGAACGGTGAAGGCTCGGCGGTGGCCGCCGCGGTCATGCACATGGCCAGGGCGCTGGGTCTGCGGACCGTCGCCGAGGGTGTGGAGTCGGACGAGCAGCTCGCCGGGCTACGCGCCCTCGGCTGCGGGGCAGCCCAGGGCTTCTACTTCAGCGAGCCGGTGCCGGCTCCCGGACTGACCCGCCTGCTCGAGAACGACCCGAGCTGGTGATCCGCCTGAGCCGGGGCGCGACGCGACGGGCGCGCCGCCGGCATCACGTCGAGCTGCGGTCGCCGAGCTTCACGAACAGCGCTTGGAGCTGCAGGCGCTCGTTCGGGTTGCGTACGAGCGCCTGCGCCACCTGCTGCACGGCGTCGAGCGCGGCCACGGCAGGCTGCGGGCGAGCCGAGGCCACGAGCTGGTCGCGGTAGCGGCGGGCCAGGGTGAGCAATCCGAAGCGCAGCTCGTCCACCCGGTGGCGGCGTTCCTCACGCTTGTGGCGCTCGGCGAGCTCCCGGCGGCCCGAACCGCGCTCGCCCGAGCGCGAGACCCGCTCCTCCAGCTCCTCCAGCTCGGCGGCATGCCGGGCCCGCAGCGGCTCGAGCGAGTCGTCGATCATGGCCAGCAGCTCGTCGACCAGCCGGGTGGCGGTCGCGCCCGTGCCGTCCAGGCGATCGGGCACCTCGTGCCAGGCCTGCCGGCGCAGCGCGAGCCGATCATCGGCGGCCAGTACACGCGCCCGGCGAAGATCCCCGCCGGACAACGCGGCGGCCTCCTCGGCACGGGCCTCGTCGACGCCCTCACCGACCAGCCGGGCCACGATCTCCCCGGCGGGCACGGGGCCGAGGTCGACCCGCACGCATCGCGACGCGACGGTGACCAGGTCCGCCGTGATCTCCTCGGCGAGCACCACGAAGAAGGTCCCCTCGGGTGGCTCCTCGATGGTCTTCAGCAACTTGGGACCGACCGCTGGGGTCACCAGGTGGAACTCATCGAGAACGAGCACCTTGCGATCACCCTCCACCGGCGTCCGGCTGGCACGGTCGATGATGCGGTCCGCCTGCTCCGCACTGATCGACGCCCCGACTCGTTCGACCACCACCAGGTCAGGATGCTCCTCGGCCAGCGCCAGTCGCCGGTGCCGCTCGGGGTCCGGGCGGCCCTCAGCGAGCAGTTCCGCTGCGAACGCCCTGGCCAACGCCCGCTTGCCGCTGCCGCGCGGCCCCACCAGCAGGTAGGCGTGCACGGGAGACGCGACCGCGGCCTGCAGCTGGGCCAGGGCCCGGGGCTGACCGACGATGTCGCCCCAGACGTCGACGACCGTGCCGGACGAGACCGTGGGGCTCACACCGGGAGTTGTAGCCGGTCACGGACCGCGCCGCGCACCCTGGCCGCGATCGCGTCCACCGAGCAGGTGCCGTCGAGCACCACCCAGCGCTCGGGATCGGCTGCGGCCATGGCCCGGAACCCTCCGAGAACCCGGGCATGGAACCCCCCGTCCTCGCGCTCGAAGCGGTCGAGCTCCCGAGCCAGCCTGGCCACGGCCACGTCGTGGGGGACGTCGAGCAGGATGGTGAGATCAGGCCACAACCCACCGGTCGCCCATTCGCAGAGGGATCGCACCTCCTCAATCGGCAGCCCCCGGCCGTAGCCCTGGTAGGCGATCGAGGACGCCGCGAAACGGTCGGTGACCACGTGCCGGCCGGCGGCGAGCGAAGGCCTCACCACTTCGGCCACGTGCTGAGCCCGATCGGCGGCCATGAGCAGCGCTTCCGCCCGGGCATCGAGCGCTCGGGTGGCCGGATCGAGCAAGACGCCACGGATCCGGATGCCGATGTCGGTGCCACCGGGCTCCCGGGTGAGCACCGCGCCCAACGCCTTCGCCAGTAGCTCCGCCTGGGTCGACTTGCCCGACCCCTCACCGCCTTCGAACGCGATGAACCGGGCGGTCACGGCGCCGACAGGTCGTGGCGTGACGGATGGCTGGCCTCGCGCGCGGCACGCAGCCGCTGCCCGGAACGCAGCGAGTGCAGCGCCAGGAATCCCGCGGCGGTGATGATGCCAGCGGCCAGCCACAACGCCAGGCGCACTCCCGGCAGCGCGACGGTGACCGACCCGATCTCCACCGCGCCTCCGACCAGCAGGTCCGAGAGCCGCCCGAACGCCGCGGCGAGCAACGGCCCCGCGATCATGGCGACAAGCACGCACAGGCGGACGAGCGTGTTGAGCGAGCTGAAGACCCGGCCTCGCAGCTCGTCGGTGACCTCTTCCTGCAACAGGACGAATCCGATCACGTAGACCGGGCCGACGAACACCCCCATGAGGAACACCGACACCACGGCCACCGTGAGGCTCGACGTCGACGTGCCGGCGAACAGAGCCGCGCCGGTGAAGAAGAGCGCAGTGGTGAAGACCTTCGCCTTCGGGAGCCGCTTCTGGAGGGCTGACACGATGATGGCGCCCGCCGCGACCCCGAATCCCAGAGCGGTCGTGAACAACCCGTAACCGGCAGCGCCAGCTCCCAGCACCTCGGTGGAGAACACCGCGCCGAGCGGTATGAGCATGCCCCCACCGATGAGACCGGTCGCCAAGCCGACGTTCACCGCCCGCACCGTGTGGTTCAGGAAGATGTAGTGCCAGCCCTCCTTCAGCTCGTGGAACGTCTTGGCGAAGTCGACACGACCGGGCCCGCCCGAGGCGCTTCGTCCTGCGCGAACGGGCAACGCCAGCGAGCGGATCATCAGCGCCGAGAACAGGAACGTCGCCACGTCGACGTACAACGCGAGTGACATCTGGTCGAGGCGCAGCACACTCAGAGCGTCGATGGACGACAGCCGCTCGGAGACCCCGGCCAGCAGCGCGAAGAGCAGCGCGGCGAACGGGAAGGTGCCATAGGCCGCTCCGAGAGACAAGGAGTTCGCGGTGGTGAGCTGCTCCTGCGGTACCAGGTTCGGAACGGTCGCGTCCTTGGCCGGGGACCACAGCAGGGTGAAGACCTCGAGCACGAGAGAAGCCACGACCAGACCACCGAGGCTGTTCACGAACGACAACGTGGCGATCACGCAGGCCCGCCCGACGTCGCACACGACCATGACCCGCTTCCGGTCCCAGCGATCGACCAGGACTCCCGCGAGCGGCCCGAAGAAGAACCCGGGGATGATGCGCGCCGCCATCACCAGTGAGATGGCTCCCGCACCGCCCCCGTCACCGATGCGGGCGGCCAGCAGGATGATGGCCGAGAACCCGAGCCAGTCCCCCATCGACGAGACGACCTGCACCAGCCAGAGCCGGAAGAACTCGTGCGTGCCGAAGAGCCGGACGTGCCACCCGGGGCGGTCGCTCGCCGAGCCGGGGTACATCGTGTCGGTCGGGTCGCCCCTGCCTTCGGCCGCGAGCAGCGCGTCGGCGATCACCGACGCGTCACCTGCCGCCCCGATCGTGGTCCGGGCGCGATCGGGTGAGGGCGCCGCAGTCGCACCGAGATCGGTGGACACGGCGTCGGCGTGAGAGGGGTCAGGTCGCAGGACCGCCACGGCCCACCACGTTAGAACGCACGGCCGGAACGACCCCGGGACCGACCGGTCAGGCGGTAGCGGTCGTCTCGCCCCCAGGTGCCGATCCCGCGGTTGCCCGGTCCTCGGGGGTCGCCCCGCCCGTCGCCGCTGCCTTCTTCGTGCGAGCGGGCACTGCCCTGGTCTTCTCGGCCGTCGCGGCCTTCTTCGCAGCCTTCTTGGCGGACTTCTTCGCGGCCTTCTTAGCGGGCTTCTTCGCCGCTGCCTTCTTGGCGGCTGCCTTCTTCGCCGCCGGCTTCCCGGTAGCGGCCTTCTTCCGAGCCGCCTTCTTCGCGGGTCCGCGGTCGCGCCGGTCCTGGAGCAACTCGGCCGCCCGCTCGTCGGTGATCGTCTCGGGGTCGTCGCCGCGCCGCAGCGACGCGTTGGTCTCCCCGTCGGTCACGTACGGTCCGAAGCGGCCTTCCTTCACCACCATCGGCCTACCGCTCACCGGATCGGGACCGAGCTCGCGCAGCGGAGGTCGGCTGACCTGGCCGCGCCGCCGCTTGGGCTCCGCGTAGATCCGCAGAGCCTCCTCCAGGGTGATCGTGAAGAGCTGCTCCTCGGATTCGAGGCTGCGGCTGTCGCCGCCCTTCTTCAGGTACGGGCCGTACCGGCCGTTCTGCGCGGTGATCTCGGTGCCGTCGCTCGGGTCCACGCCGACCACCCGCGGAAGGCTCAGCAGCCGTAGCGCGTCGTCCAGGGTGATCGTCTCGAGCGACATGGTCTTGAACAGCGAGGCGGTCCTGGGCTTCTGCTTCGACCCCTCGACGACCTCGCCGAGCTGCACGTAAGGGCCGTAGCGACCGGCCCGGGCGATGACCGGAAGACCCGTCTCGGGATCCTCGCCCAGCACCCGATCACCGCTCGGTGCCTCGAGCAGCTCGATCGCCTTGTCGAGGGTGAGCTCGTCGGGTGGGAGATCCTCGGGGATGTTCGCCCGGTCGTCCCCCCGGCTGAGGAACACCCCGTATCGCCCGACCCGCACTTCGACGAGCTGGCCGTTCTCGTCCACGCCGAGCGGGATGGCATTGACGACCCTCGGGTCGATCTCGCCGAGCCGGTCCGAGACCGCTTCCTTCAGCCCCCCGTGCCGTTCGCCGTTGGTGGGCGGACCGAAGTAGAAGTCGGCGAGCCATGGGACCATCTCGCTCTCGCCCTTGGCGATGGCGTCGAGATCGTCCTCCATGCGGGCCGTGAACGCATAGTCGACCAGGTCGGGGAAGTGGCGCTCCAGCAGGCTCACCACGGCGAATGCGGTGAACGACGGGATGAGGGCCGCGCCTCGCTTCCACACGTAGCCGCGATCCTGGATGGTGTTGAGGATGGACGCGTAGGTGGAGGGACGGCCGACGCCGAGCTCCTCGAGCTTCTTGACCAGGGAGGCCTCCGTGTAGCGCGGCGGTGGCTGGGTCTCGTGACCCTTCGGATCGACCTGGTGGGCATCGAGCTGATCGCCTTCGGCCAGCGCGGGCAGGTGGCGCTCCTCCCCACCCTCTGGGGCCTCGCCCTCGTCGAGGGTCTCCACATACGCGAGGAGGAAGCCCTGATGGGTGATGACCGTGCCGCTCGCCGCCAGCTCCACGTCATGACCACTCGGGGTGAGGGTACCGAGCCGCACACTGACCGTCTCGCCAGCGGCGTCGGTCATCTGCGAGGCGATGGTGCGCTTCCAGATGAGCTCGTACACCCGGGCCTCGGTGGCGTTGACCTCCCGGGCCACGTCTTCCGGGGCGCGGAACGAGTCGCCGGCCGGTCTGATCGCCTCGTGCGCCTCCTGCGCGTTCTTCACCTTCCTGGTGTACCTGCGCGGCTCGCCAGGCAGGAACTGGTCACCGAAGCGGCGGCGGATCTCCTGGCGGGCCGCGGCCAGCGCGGTCTCCGACAGGGTCGTGCTGTCGGTGCGCATGTAGGTGATGTAGCCGTTCTCGTAGAGCGATTGCGCGGCCCGCATCGCCTGCTGGGCCGACAACCGCAGCTTGCGTGCCGCCTCCTGCTGGAACGTCGAGGTGATGAACGGGGGGGCCGGGCGCCGGTGGTACGGCTTGCGCTCCACCGAGCGCACCTCGAACGCCCTCCCCGCCAACTCGGCAGCGAGATCGCGGGCGGCGGGCTCGTCGAGCAGAGCCAGATCGTGCTTCGTGAGCTGCCCCCGGCTGTCGAAGTCCTTCCCGGTGGCCAGGCGACGGCCGTCGAGCCCCACGAGGGTGGCCGTGAAGGCTTCGGGTGGCGCGCTGCGGGTACCGAGCTCGACCTCGAGGTCCCAGTAGGACGCCGGGACGAACGCCATCCGCTCCCGCTCCCGCTCGACCACCAGCCGGACCGCCACGCTCTGCACCCGCCCTGCCGAGCGGGCGTTGCTCACCTTCTGCCACATCACCCGAGAGAGCTCGAACCCGTAGAGCCGGTCGAGGATGCGCCGGGTCTCCTGCGCATCCACCAGGCGCCGATCGAGCTCGCGGGGGTGCTCGATCGCCTCTTCGATCGCCTGGGGGGTGATCTCGTGGAACACCATCCGCTTCACCGGCACCGACGGCGGCGGGTTCAGCACCTCGAGCAGGTGCCAGGCGATGGCTTCCCCCTCACGGTCTTCGTCGGTGGCGAGGTACAGCTCGTCGGCCTCCCTGAGGAGCTTCCGCAGCCGCTTGACCACGTCCTTCTTGCCCGGCGAGACCACGTACACCGGCTTGAAGTCGTTGTCGACATCGACACCGAGGCTCGCCCACGGCTCACCCTTGAACTCTTCGGGCAGGGTCTTGGCCACCGCGAGGTCGCGGATGTGCCCGACCGAGGAATCCACCACGAACCCGTCGCCGAGGAACCGCTCGATCGTCTTCGCCTTGGCCGGCGATTCGACTATGACCAGACGTGTCATCGCCGGGAAGGTTGAAGTGCGGATCGACGCCTTGTCAATCCACCCCCGATCGAGCGGGCCCCCTCCTCCCGCTACGCGGGGGGAGAAAAAAGCTCCGCGGCTGCCGTCTCCGACAGGGCAGGCACGACTCCGCACTCCTCCCGAGTCGTCACAGGTGAACTCTTTTCACTTTTGGTCGGAGGTCCGAGGTGCGGACCGGGAACTGGTTCGGGAAGGATGGCCCGGTCCGCCGGACCACGAGGTCCTTCCGACACGAGGAGACGAGATGGACTTCGAGCTGAGCCCAACTGCCAGGGACCTGCGCGAGCGGCTGCTCGCCTTCATGGACGAGAAGGTCTACCCGGCGGAGGCCGTCTACCGCGACCAGATGGCCGCAGCCGGCGACCCCCACCACCACCCGGCGATCCTCGAGGAGCTGAAAGCCGAGGCTCGCGCCCGGGGGCTGTGGAACCTCTTCCTGCCGCACAAGACCGACTGGACCGATGGCCTGTCCAACACCGACTACGCACCGCTCGCCGAGATCACGGGGCGCAGCCCACTCGCACCCGAGGCGCTCAACTGCTCCGCGCCGGACACCGGCAACATGGAGATCCTCACCATGTTCGGCACACCGGAACAGAAGGAGCGTTGGCTCCAACCCCTCCTCGAGGGCGAGATCCGCTCCTGCTTCGCCATGACCGAGCCTGAGGTCGCCTCCAGCGATGCCACCAACATCCGGTGCGAGATCCGCCGCGAAGGCGACGAGTACGTCATCAACGGGCACAAATGGTGGATCTCCGGCGCTGCCAGCCACCGCTGCAAGGTCGCCATCGTCATGGGCAAGACCGACCCGGAAGCCCCGATCCATCGCCAGCAGAGCATGGTGCTCGTACCACTCGACACGCCCGGGGTCACGATCGTGCGCAACCTGCCCGTCTTCGGTTACGAGGACCGCGAGGGGCACTGTGAGATCCTCTTCGAGGACGTGCGGGTCCCCGTTTCGAACCTGCTCGGCGACGAGGGCGGTGGGTTCGCGATCGCGCAGGCCCGCTTGGGTCCCGGCCGCATCCACCACTGCATGCGGGCCCTCGGCGCGGCCGAGCGGGCCCTCGAGCTGATGTGCCGCCGGGTGCGCGACCGGGTGGCCTTCGGGAAGGCACTCGCCGAGCAGGGCGTGATCCAGCAGTGGATCGCGGACAGCCGCATCGAGATCGACCAGGCCCGGCTGTTGACCTTGTATGCCGCATGGTTGATGGACACGGTCGGCAACCGGGGAGCACGTACCGAGATCTCGGCCATCAAGGTCGTCGCTCCGAACGTGGCGCTGCGAGTGGTGGACCGGGCCATCCAGGCGCACGGTGGAGCGGGGGTCTCGAACGACGTGCCGCTGGCGGCCATGTACGCGGGCCTGCGCACGCTACGCCTCGCTGACGGCCCCGACGAGGTCCACCGCATGGTCATCGCCCGCCGCGAGCTCCGCAAGTACGAAGCGGGTGGCACGCCAGCGCCAGCGACGACCTCCGGTGATCTCGGCGTCGCTCGGTGACCGACCCTCCTGGCCGGGGTCGTCGCCGCGCCTCAGGGTAGGGAAGCGTCGAGTGAAGGCTCCGTGCGGAACAGCTCGGCCTCGGCGGCCTCCTCCATCGCGCGCTCTGCGGGTGTCGCCCGCCGTGCCGCGGTCGACAGCACGAGCAGGCTGATCGCGGCCGCGGAGAGCGACGCCGCGAAGATGCCGACCTTGGCATCCTCCTGCAGCACGAGATCGTCGAACGCCAGGCCCGACACGAAGATGGCCACCGTGAAACCGATGCCTGCCGCGATCGCCGCGCCGAGCAGGTGCAGGTTCGTCACCCCGCGGGGGCGGGTGGCCACCTTCAGCTTGATCGCCGCCAGCGCAGCGCCACTGACGCCCACCGTCTTGCCGACCAGCAAGCCGAGGAACACACCGAGGGTGATCCGAGAAGAGACGGCGTCACCCAGCGCGGTTCCGTTCAGCGGGATGGCGGCGTTGGCCAGGGCGAAGATGGGGATGACCACGTAGCTGGTCCACGGCAACAGCAGGTTCGTGAGCCGCAGATCGACCGGCACCGCTTCCTTGATGAGAAATGCCGCATCGCGCACATTCGCGGCCGACAACTCCTCCCTGCCCTCGAGCCGGTCGGCCACCGCCTCCGGGTCGATCTCGGGATGCAGCGGCGACGTGGGGGTGAGGAACCCCGCGATCACCCCGGCGATCGTGGCGTGCACCCCGGAACGGAACATGAAGTACCAGGCCAGCACGCCGAGCACCACGTAGGCGGGGTAGAACCAGACCCGGGCCCGCCGGATCAGGTACATGGCCGCCAGTGAACCGAGGGCTGCGGCGAGCCACGCGAACGAGATGCCAGAGGCGTAGAAGGTGGCGATCACCGCGATCCCACCCAGGTCGTCGGCCACGGCCAGGGTCAACAGGAACAGCTTGAGCTGGACCGGCACCCTCGATCCGAGGAGGCTGACCACCCCGACCGCGAAGGCGATGTCAGTGGCCATGGGGATCGCCCAGCCCTTCGACCCCACACCACCCACGTTCACCGCGCTGTAGATGATGGCCGGCGCCATCATCCCGCCGAGGGCCGCGATGATCGGCAGCGCCGCCGCCTTCGGCTCGCGCAACTCGCCGGTCACCATCTCCCGCTTGATCTCCAGGCCGACGACGAAGAAGAACAGCGCCATCAGGCCGTCGTTGACCCACTCGTGCAGCGTGAGCTCGAGATGGAACCCCCCCAGCGACACGCCGGCCTCCGTCGACCAGAAGGACTCGTAGCCGTGAGAGGTCGCGTTGAACCAGATGAGCGCGACGATCGTGCCGAGCAGCAGCAGGACGCCGCTCGCCGCCTCGATGCGCAGGAACCGGGCCACGGGTTGCGCGACCCGCCTGGCCAGCAGGCGGTCACTCCCGAGCCAGGTCAGACCCCAGCGATGATGTTCAGTCGTCGATTGATCCATAGGTGCGTGCTCAGGCGCCGGGTTGATGCCCCCAGCGCGGCTTGTAGACGACGAGCCGCACCGCAGTGCCGCCCTCCGATGACCGTATCTCGGTCTCGTCCGCCAGCTCGCTCATGAGCGGGAGGCCGAGGCCGCGCTCCCATTCGAGCCGCTCCGGGTGCTCGGCATCGGGGGCCTGCTCCACCGCGTCGGGGTCGAAGCCGGGGCCACGGTCGAGCACCTCCACCTCGATGCGATCATCGGCGAGATTGCAGCGGATGCGGATCTGCTCGTCCCGGGAGAGATCGGCATGAGCTTCGATCGCGTTCGTGGTCGCTTCCGACACGGCCAGTCGCAGATCATCGATGCGCTCGTCACGGAAGGTGGGCTCCACGGACGCCGCGGCAGCCACCACCTGCCTGGCGAGGGCCAGGTACGCGGCTCGCGCGGGGATCACCAGCTCGACCTCAGCCACTGCCGGCACCGGCCATCGCATCGTCGACCGTGTCGAAGATCGGCAGGATCTCCAGGACCCGGGTGACCTCGAACACCTTGCGAACTTTGGGCGTCAGGCCGACCACTGTCAGCTCGCCGCTGTGGCTTCGAACCCGCTTGAGGATCCCGATGATCACCCCCAGCCCCGTGGAGTCCAGGAAGTCGACGCCACCCAGATCGATCACCAACCGGTGGTTCCCCTCGGCCACGACGCGGATGGCCTCCTGGCGAAGTCGAGGCGCGGTGGCGACGTCGAGCTCGCCCGTGACCGCGATCACGACCCAGCCCTCCCGGTGGGAGACCCCGACTTCGAACAGCACGACGTGTCCTTCCAGCCTTTGTCCTCGGACGAGAACCGCTCCGAGGGTATACGAGCACGGTGGGTGCCCGATCCTGCACCCCTGTAATTACGGCGGTGCCACTCGTATCATCCCTGAGGTGGCCTCCGCTCTGGCGGCCGACACCCGGCCGCACGCCGCCTCCTCAACCGCCCTGGAAGCCTTCCTCGCGGCCATCGGTTCCGACCCGCGCCTGGTGCACGTCGAGCGGCAGCCGGCCCGCCCGGCTCGCCTGGGCTCGCTCCCCGATCCGCTGCCTCGGGAGATCTGGGAGCGACTCGGCGTGGATGCCCTCTGGAGTCATCAGGCACAGGCGATCGCCCTGATCCGCGCGGGCAGATCGGTGGCCATCGCCACAGGAACCGCCTCGGGGAAGTCCCTGTGCTTCCAGGCGCCCATCGCCGAGGCAGTCAGCGATCGCAGCAGGCCGGGAACCGCCCTGCTGCTGTACCCCACCAAGGCGCTGGCGCAGGACCAACTCCGGGCCCTCACCCGGCTCGCCGTCCCACCGATGGTGGCAGGAGCCTACGACGGCGACGCCACGCCGGAGACCCGCTCCTGGGTCCGCGCCCACGCCAACGTCGTGCTCACGAACCCCGAGATGCTCCACGTCGGTGTCCTCCCGCACCACGCGCGGTGGGCGACGTTCCTGATGCGGCTCCGCTACGTCGTGGTCGACGAGTTGCACACCCTGCGGGGCATCTTCGGCACGCACGTCGCCCACCTGCTCCGCCGGCTCCGCCGGCTGTGCGCCCACTACGGCTCCGATCCGACCTTCGTGTTCACGTCGGCCACGATCGGCACTCCCGAGCGACTGGCGGCCGAGCTGTGCGGCAAGCAGGTCACCCCGGTGACCGACGACGGCTCGCCCCGCGGCGAGCGGATCTTCGTGCTGTGGAACCCTGCCGGCGGCATCACAAGACCGGGATCGGGGGACGGGCACGGTCCCCCGGCATCCGCCAACCGGGAGACCGCCCGGATCACCGCGCAGCTCGTGTCATCAGGGGTGCGCACCATCGCCTTCTGCCGGAGTCGCAAGGCCACCGAGATCGTGGCCGCCGATATCCGGCGCCACCTGCCGGCAGATCTCGCCAACACCGTGCGGCCGTACCGCGGTGGCTACCTGGCCGCAGAGCGCCGAGAGATCGAGGCCCTCCTGTCCCAGGGCGAGCTACGCGGCGTGGTGGCCACCAGCGCGCTGGAACTGGGCATCGACATCGGTGGCCTCGATGCCTGCGTACTCGACGGGTTCCCTGGCACGATCGCCTCGATGTGGCAGCAGGCCGGCCGGGCCGGACGGGGTCCGTCGACGGCCATGACCGTGCTGGTGGCAGGCGAGGATCAGCTCGACCAGTGGATCATGTCGCACCCCGAAGAGGTCTTCACCCGACCGCCGGAGCCCGCGGTCATCAACCGCTCGAACCCCTATGTCTTCCTCCCCCATCTCGCCTGCTCGGCCTACGAGCTCCCGCTCCGCCCCACGGACGAACGGTGGTGGCCCGACCAGCTCGACGACGGCATTCGGCAGCTGGTCCTCAACGACCGGTTGAAGCTCCGCCCCCGACGAGGCCCGGGACCGGCAGAGCCGGCGGCGTACTGGGCTGGCACCGGGTGGCCCGCCCACGGGGTGGGGCTACGCAATGGTGGAACCGGCGAGCTGTGCATCGCGCACTCGGATGGCACGGTAGTGGGCACGGTGGAGACGGCACGCGCCGTGCACCTCGTGCACCCCGGCGCCATCTACCTCCACCAGGGAGCGGCCTTCCGGGTCCACAGCCTCGACCTCGAGGAGCAGGTCGCGATCGTGGAACCCGCAGAGGGCGGCGAGTACACCCAGCCGCGCACCGAGACCGAGCTGGCTGTGCTGACCGCCGACGACGACCGATGGGTCGGGCGCAGCGGCCTGGGATTGGGGACGGTGCGCGTCCGCTCGAGGGTCGTGGGCTACAAGCGCTTCGACGCCTTCACCGGGGAGCTGCTGGGTCACGAGGATCTCGACCTTCCACCGACGCAACTTGTCACCCGGGCCTTCTGGTACGTGATCGGCCTCGATGTGCTCGACGATGCGGCGATCACGCCCGCCCGGATGCCAGGGACGTTGCACGCCGTGGAGCATGCGGCGATCGGCATCATGCCCTTGTTCGCCATCTGCGACCGCTGGGACGTCGGAGGCGTCTCCACCCCGCTGCTCCCCGAAACCGGAGCGCCGACCATCGTGATCTACGACGGTTACCCCGGCGGTGCTGGCATCGCCGAGCTCGGGTTCCGGGCGGCCGACCGACACCTTGCGGCAACGCTCGAGAGCGTCGAGTCCTGCCTCTGCCCCGACGGCTGCCCCTCGTGCGTGCAGTCCCCGAAGTGCGGCAACGGCAACGAGCCGCTCGACAAGGCGGGGGCGGTCGCTCTACTGCGAGCCGTACTGGAGTGAGCGGTAGGGAAGAGCCAGTTCGCCCCCTGGCATCACGAGATCAGGAGGCGGCACCGTTCCCGGCACGTGTGCCGGCGATCTCGTCCATACGCACCGTCCAGCCGTCGACGACAACCACACCATCGGCAAGGTTGATGTCCTCGACCGGTCCGCTGATGGTCTTCCCCGAACGCAAGACGATCGTGGCCGAGCCGCTCGTGCTCTTGGCCAGCTGCAACTGCTCCGTGATCGTCGCCATGGAACCTGCCTCCGCACTCCTCTCAACGGGCCGACAACCCGTCGCATCGCCGCCGACATGCTAGGCCGCGGGCTTGCGGCGATCAGGCGGCCGCTGCGCGGCCGCCCCCGGGACGACCCGCTCACGGTGGCCCTTCGATGCGCATCGCCGTGGTCGCGGCGAGCTGCAGGTCAGGGACCAGCCGACCGACCACCGGCACATCGGTGGGCTCGCGGAATCGCACCTCGACATCGACCCGGTCGCCAACCACCCGGATGTCGACGTCGAGCCGACCCGGGTCCAGCCCACCGGCCCGCTCGGCACCTCGGCGGGCGGCCGTCAGCCGGTCGGCATCGGTGACCGCGGCGCTGCGGGCCCCCTCACGAGCCGCGTGGACGACCAGCACCTGTCGGTACCCGACCACCACGACCTGAGCCACCGCGAGCGCCAACACCGCGACGAGGGGGAGGAGCAGCGCCAGCTCGACCGTGGCCTGGCCCTGCTCCCCCCTCCTCGGCCTGCTCACGTGACGCGCCCCACGATCTGGTCGAGCACGAAGTCGAGCAACTTGCCGATGCGGTTGGTCTTGGTGGCCCACCCGACCAACAGCAAGGCGACTGCCGCCGCCCCGAGCAACACCAGGGCGTACTCGGCCGTTGTCTGACCTTCGTCGCGCCGTCGCGGCCCGACGAGCATCACCTGGAACCGAACGAACAACTGGAGCATGGGAACTCTCCCCTTTCCGATCCGAGCCTGGGCCCGGTTCGACCAGAGGGCACGCTGGTCGGCGTGCCGAGCGACCCGCCGCGCTCAGATCGACAGCGAGCGCAGGGTCCCCGCTAACAGGGGCACCACGGTGAGGAGCCCGAACGCAGGGAGGATGCACAGCACCAGGGGGAAGAGGAGCTGGACGGGCAGGCGGCGGGCACGCTCCTGGGCAGCCCGGCGACGGATGTCGCGCGCCTCCGCGGCCACCCCCCTCAGCGGCTCCGCCAGACGGGAACCGTCCCGCACGGACGACGACAACGCGAGGTGCAAGGGCAGCACGGGATCGCCGAGCATCCGGAGCACCTCCAGTGCATCAGCCAGCGGGACGCCGAGCCGCATCAGACGCACGACCTCCGCGAGCACGATCCGGTAAAGCCCGTCGACGCGGTCGCTCACCGCACTCACGGCCTGGCCCACCGTCAGCCCGGCACCGGCAGCGAGCCGGAACAGGTCGACCACGTCGGGGAGCCCGTCGACGACCTCGCGCTCGCGCCGCCGCTGCTCGTGGCGGGCCCGCAGCAGCGGTACCGCCCAGGCCGCGGATCCGGCGATGGGCCCCGCCAACGGATGGACCAAGGCGGCTGCTCCACCGGCCAGTACCGCGGCACCGAGGCGACGGGCGGCGCCCTCGTCGTCCCGCCGGCCCACGAGTCGCCTCAGCATCGCCCCCAGCGAGGTGGTTGCGCTCGCCCAACATCCGGCCGCTCGCGCCACCGCTCTCCTCTCCTGCGGAGTCCACCGGGGTCGGAGCTCCCGGACGCGTGCTGGTCGCCGAGCGGGCACCACACCACGGAGCACCAGCGCGGCCGTGCAACCCACCAGCAACCCGAGGGCCGCAGCCCTCATGCAGACGCGCTCCGGACGAGCCGAGCCATCCACCACCCGCCAGCGGCCTCAAGGGTCAGGCCGCTCACCAGGCACAACAACCCCAGCGGCGATCCGACGAGGAACCCGGCGACGCGCCCATCGGTTGCTGCTCCCACTGCGGCGAACGCCGCCGGAGCGGCGGCCATCACCACGGCCGACGCCCTGGCCTGGGTGGCCAGCGCCCGTGCCTCGCGACCGGCTGCGAGACGATCACGGAGCGTCGCGCTGATGCCGTCGAGCAACATGCCCGGCGGGCCACCGAGCTCAGCGACGAGGGACAGCGCGCGGCAGACCAGCTGCCGGGCCTCACTGGGGGAATCACCGGCGAAACGATCGATCGACTCCGCCACGGTTCGCCCCTCCGAGAGATCACGGGCGAGGACGGCCACGTCGGAGCCGAGCGGTGTGTCCCGAACGGCTCGAACGGCGAGGCACAGCCCCTGTCCGAGCGACGCACCTGAGCGAACGGCGCGAGCCGCGGCCTCGATCCAGTCGGGGAGCGCCCGGTCTGCTGCAACGAGCCGGCGCCGCCGGCCCGCTCGCGAGGCGAGTGATGCAACGAGCATCCCAGACCAGGCGAAGGGCCCGCCGGAGGGGCGACCCCGGAGCCCCGCCTCGTCGAGCCGCCCCAATGCTCGCGCCCGGGCGATGCCCCGAGCGGCCCCCTCGATCGTGACCACGGGCAGCACCACCGAACCGGCAGCGAGCACTCCCGCCATCAACGCGGCGCTCACGCACCCACCCAGCCCGGATCGGGCGATGGAGCATCGCCTCGCGCCGGCCGGCGTGGCAGCGCCTCCAGGCGCCCGGATCGCATGAGGGGCCTGGTGCCGATCGTGCCGTCGGTCGCCGGTCTCGAAGCGAGCTCGTCAAGCGCGACCACGGCCCGGCGGCCACCTGGCCGGCGGGCCACCTGCACGACGAGGTCGAGAGCCGAGGCGATCTGCTCGCGAACCGCGGCGAGCGGCAGTGCCACATCGCTCATCAACACCAGCGTCTCGAGCCGCCGGACCGCGTCGGCGGGGCTGTTGGCGTGGCACGTCGACAGCGAACCGTCGTGGCCCGTGTTCATGGCCTGCAGCATGTCGAGCGCCTCCCCACCGCGGATCTCCCCCACCACCAGGCGATCAGGACGCATGCGCAACGCGCTCCGCACCAGGTCCCGGATGCGCACCTCACCAACACCCTCGGCATTCGCTGGACGGGACTCGAGACGAACCACGTGCGGGCCCGGCAGACGGAGCTCCGCCGCGTCCTCGACCGTGATCACCCGTTCGGCGCGAGGCACGTACGCAGCCAGCGCGTTGAGCAGGGTGGTCTTACCCGCCCCTGCACCCCCCGCGACCAGGATGTTCAGCCGAGCGCCGACAGCCCACCGAAGCAGGCTTGCCACACCCGGGCCGCAGATCTCGTGCAGCTCGATCCGGCGGGCGCCGAAGCGCCTGATCGTGAGGCACGGCCCGTCCACCGCGAGGGGGCGGATGATGGCGTGCACCCGGGAACCGTCGGCGAGGCGGGCGTCGGCTACCGGGTTCGACCGGTCGACGTGCAAGCCCAGCGGTGACACCACCCTCTCAATCAACAGCAGCACCGTCGGTTCATCGAGTCGCAGCCCGGTGTCGAGCAGCTCACCGTGACGCTCGACCCAGACCGCGCCGCCGCCGTTGACCATCACCTCGGAGATACCTGAATCGGCCAAGATGGGCTCGAGCGGTCCGAGCCCCCGGATGCGCGCTTCGACCCGCTCGACCGCCCGCTCGAGCACCCGACCCGGCAGCAGCGGGGCGGCATCACGGGCCAGCGCCCGCAGCTCACCTCGATGGGCGCTCGTGAGATCCCGGCCATGATCCGCGAGCAAGCGCCCGTGCACGACATCATCGACGGCCTTCATGCTGCATGCCTCAATGCCCGTTCGAGCCCGCGGGGCAGGCGGCTCGCCAGCAAGCCGGCGTCGACGGCTCTCGCCACCGCGGGGTCGTAGGGCACCCTCGCCACCACGGGCACACCGAGGACATCCTCGACGTCCGCGGTCGACAGCGCTCTGCCCGGCTCGTCGACCACCACCAGCGCGGATGGCTGGAGGGGTGAGGCCACGGCACGGCGCAAGGCGAGGTAGCAGGGTCGAGTCACAAGGAGCGAATGGATCGATGAGGCGGCCAGCACGCGGGTGACCTCCAGGTCGAGCGGACCGCAGTCGATCACGACGGCCCGGCGATCCGCCGCGAGCACGGCCGCGAGTACCTCCGCTCGATCAGGGCGGCCGAGCGGGCCGTCGCCACGGGCGATCAGGGCCAAACCAGGGGCAACGCCGCGCTCGATGCGGGCCAGACCGTCTGCGGGGACCTCGGAGCCGGCTGCCAGCCAGTCAGCCAGCCCGGGACCATCCGGCTCCGGAATGCCGAGCACCGCAGGCGCATCACCGCGCGTGTCGACGAACAGGACACCGTCGGGCCGGTGGCGGGCCAGCACCAACGCGAGCGACACCGCCACCACCGTCGTACCCGAGCCGCCCTTGGCGGACCAGCAGGACACGAACATCTCGACCCTCCCCGAGACGCGAGCACAGACGCCAGCAGGGGGGAAGCCCTGCGTACCTTACCGACAGCGGGTGTAGCGGACAAGGGTCCGAGACGTGACGAACGACATCGCGGGTTCTCGAGGCCCAACGCGACGGCCAGCGGCGGCGACCCTATGCTCGCCCCGGTGGAGGCGGCGTTCTTCGACCTGGACAAGACCGTCATCGCGAAGGCGTCGATGGTGGCCTTCGGCCCGCCGCTGCTGCGAGCGGGCATGATCTCCCGATTGCTCCTGGCCCGTGCGCTCTGGAGTCAGCTGGTGTTCCAGACCCTCGGGGCGGACGAGGAGCGCATGCGCAGGTTCCGGGAATCGGCCCTGCGGATCACCAAAGGTTGGGATCAGGCTCGAGTCAGCGCCCTGGTGCGCGAGACGCTCGCCGATGTCATCGAGCCCATCGTCTACGACGAAGCGCTCGCGCTCATCGCGGAACATCGGGCGGCCGGCCGAAGGGTGTTCATCGTGTCGGCGTCACCGGAGGAGATCGTGGCGCCGCTGGCGGTGTACCTCGGCGTGGACGAGGCGATCGCAAGCCGGGCCCGGCTCGACGAGCACGGGCGGTACACCGGCGAGGTCGAGTTCTACTCCTACGGTCCGTACAAGGCCGAGGCCATGCGCCGGATCGCGGAGCTGGAGGGCATCGACCTCGACCGCAGCTTCGCCTACTCGGATTCCATCACGGATCTGCCGATGCTCGAAGCCGTCGGGCACCCCGTCGCGGTGAACCCTGACCGGGAGTTGGCGCGCGTCGCGCGACAGCGGGGCTGGGAGATGCGGCAGTTCCGGATCGGGGTTCCACTGCGCGAACGAGTGCCCATGCCCCCGCCACGCATTGCCGTGCTCGTCGCGGGCTCCACCGTGACCGCGGCCGCGGTGGCCAGCGCCGTGTGGTGGTTGCTACGGCGACGGCCAGCGCCTCCCCCGCCCACCGGGGCAGCCCGGGTGCGAGCCGGAGCCGAGCGTGCGCTCGCGCCGCTGCTCGCTCGGAGGTTCAGGACTCCTGGAGCTTCTTCACCGCGAAAGCGGCGAGCGCGACCACGACGATGAGGACGAGCAGCTTCTTCATGGCCTCAGCTTAGGGTCTGTCCCGAGCTCGTGCAGCGGCCAGCCGCTCCTCGAGCCCGGCTGCGCTCAGACCGCGAGCAGGTCGCGCGCACCGGTGTCGCTCGAGGGGTGGCGCAACTTCGACATGGCCCGGGCTTCGATCTGGCGGATGCGCTCGCGGGTCAGGTTGAAGTGCTCGCCGACCTCTTCCAGCGTACGAGGCTCGCCGCGATCGAGCCCGAACCGCAGCTTGAGGATCTCACGCTCGCGCTCGTCGAGCGGGCTCAGCAGCCGGGTGATCTCCTCCGGCAGCAACGCGGTGGCGGCAACCTCGAAGGGCGACTCCGCGGATCGGTCTTCGACCACGTCGCCCAGCTCGGCATCGCCGTCTTCACGCAGTGGCTCGGAGAGCGAGAGCGGCTCAGCGGCGAAGCGCAGCGCCTCGGTGACCTTGTCCTCGGGCATCTCGACCTCGGCCGACAGCTCCGCGAGCGTGGCCGGCCGCCCGAGCTTGAGCTCGAGCCGAGCACGTGCCTTCTGGAGACGAGCCAAGGTGTCGCCTGCGTGCACGGGCAGCCGGATGGTCCGACCGGTGTTCGCGATGCCGCGGGTGATCGCCTGGCGGATCCACCACGTGGCGTACGTGGAGAACTTGAAGCCCTTCCGCCAGTCGAACTTCTCGACCGCGTGCATCAGGCCGAGGTTGCCCTCCTGGATCAGATCGAGGAGGGGCAGGCCAGAGGCCTGGTACTTCTTGGCGATCGAGACGACCAGGCGGAGGTTGGACTGCACGAACGTGCGCTCGGCCTCCTCGCCCTCGCGCAGGAGGCGGCGCAGCTCGCGCTTGCGGGCCGGGGTGAGGTCCTTGCCGCCGGCCTCGAGATCGGCCCGGGCGGCGTTGCCGGCCTCGATCGCCTGTGCCAAGCGAACCTCGTCGTCCTTGGTGAGCAACGGGTACTGACCGATGTCAGTGAGGTAGAGTCGGACGAGGTCTTCTTCGTCGCGCTCGACACGCTCTTTGGGCAACGTGCACCTCTCGTTCAGCGGCCACTGGCCGGGCGGGCAGACCTGACTGACCTGGCCGGACGGTCCGTGGCAAGCGATATGTCTGACGCCGTGCCCGGGCCGGGGCTCTCCCTACGATACCGAGGTGGTCAAGAGGCCCAACCCGACTCGGCGTGCCGGTCTTTCCTAGGTTCGGTCAAGTTTCCGTGGTCTTGAGCCTTCAGGAACGCTTTTTCACCAGGAGAGACCACCATCGCCATCCAGTTTCGGCGCCCTTCCGGTGGCAGCGTTGCGGGCGGAGAGACCGACAACCGGAGAGGTCAGGCCCCGACGACGGAGGAACGCGCCTCGGCGGAGCAGCGCTCGATGTCTCCCCACACCAGGTTGCCTGACTCCCACAGGTGCTCGAAGGCCCGATCGACCTCGTCACTGAAGCCATGTCGGGTCCGGAAGGCGTAGAGCCAGCGCTGGCGTTGCGCCGGATGACCGAGCCGCTCGAGGCGGCCCGCGGCGTTCACATCCCAGGCGAC
The DNA here is from genome assembly GCF_036846205.1 of Rhabdothermincola sp. NCBI lineage: Bacteria > Bacillati > Actinomycetota > Acidimicrobiia > Acidimicrobiales > Iamiaceae > Rhabdothermincola > Rhabdothermincola sp. The sequence continues at coordinate 33,371 of NZ_DAIUCK010000009.1, forward strand.
ACGCAGCTGGAGAGACAGCTCATCGTCCGGCGGCGGGTCACCGAAGGCCGGATCGAGCAGATCCCGGACCTGGAACAGGAGGCGGCCCAGCGCCCGGGTCGCCGCCTGCGGGCTGAACGCCCGCAGGCGCTTCGAGTCCTCCAAGGCGCCCCCTTGCACGTCGAGCACCACCGGTTCGATCGACCGGATGCGGGCCCGACCGAGCGGCACCGACTCGTCGACGTCGACCGCGATCGGGAGGTGGTCCGGTAAGCCGATCTCACGGGCCAACTGTTCCACGATGGCACCGATGTCACCGGCGTCGAACGACACCATCGTGAACCTCTCCGGGGAGACGGCGACCGCAGGCATCGTCAACCGGTGGTCTCGGCCAGCGTGCTCGCAGCCTGGACCCGGCTCTCGAACACCCGGCGAGCCTCGTGCGACAGCTCGGCGATCTCGTCGATCTCCTGCTGATCGAACCCCGCCAACTCCCGGAACCGCCGCGCCAGACGAATGGGGCTGTCGTCCTCCTCCCCACGAAACCCGCCCAGGGAGAACAGCTTGTCGACCGTGCGCTGGAACTCGAGTGCCTGCTCACGCCGATCGGGATCGTCCGCGGTCAGCCGGCGCAGCCAGTTCGAGCCCATCTTCACGTGCGTGACCTCGTCGGCGAGCATCCAGTCCTCGCAGAACTCGAGCACCGGGTCCCCGGCCACCTGGGCGAACTCGCGCATGGTGTTGAACACGTCGATCGCCAGCCCTTCGAGCGCCCGGTTCACCCCCGTCAGGCGCAGCACCGGATCCGGCGCACAGGCAGCCTGGTACAGGAACACCCCTTCGCCGAACTCACCGATCTCGGTACCCATCCATTCGCCGAGCTTCACGGAGATCTCGCAGTGGCGGGCCTCGTCCCAACACTGCCTGGCCATGTCGAGCTTGAGCTCGAAGGGCACCTCGTCGGTTCGCGCCGCGCTCCCATCGTTGCTCGTGGCCACCTCGAAGTCGAAGCACGTGCGGCCGGCGCCTTCGAGGGCCTGCAGCTCGCCGACGAAGATCCCGTGCATGAGCGCCCGTGCCCGATCCGGGGCGTCGGGTACCTCGGGGGTGAGTCGTTGCGAGCCGCGGCGACGGCCACCGCGGCTGGCAGTCCGCGGATCGTTGATCTGGTCGACGATGTCGCTGCGCACGAACCGGCGGTCGCGAGCGAGCTCCTGAGCAGGCAGGTGCTTCTTCACGACGTGACCTCCTCCGTGGACTCGACCGAGCCGATCGACCCCGGGCCGGCGATCCCCCCGGCACTGAGCAGCAGCGTCTGCAGTCTCGCCTGGTGCGCAGCCGCGCGCTCGACCTCGGCCGGGGTCTCGATGAGCGACTGCAGCAACATCTCACCGTCACGCCAGTCTTCGAACTCATCCTGCAGGATGAACCTGAGCGAGCGGATGGTGGGCGCGTCGGTGATGGTCGAGGTGTTGTTCAGATGGAAGGTGTACGCAGCGATCTTGGCGGGGATCAGCACCCGGTACACGCCGACCAGCTTCTCGATGGTCTCGCCCGGCGCTTCCGGCTCACTCATCGCGTCCACGAATGCCACCAACTCGTCGTTGGGTGGCACGGTGAGGCGGTCCGGGTTCATCTCGCGCAGCTCGGGCAGCCGCTTGTGCCAGAGCTCCGCGTGCCACGCATGGTGGTAGCAGTGGGTGCCGAGGCGCAGCTTCACGTCGAGCTCGGGAACCGTGGCCACCCAGCCGCCCAACACCTCGAACAGCCGCATCTCGATCCACTTGTAGTGACCGATTCGCTTGGCCGACTCCTCGACGCCGAACAGGCCCGGCAGCTCCCGCCGATCCCATGGTGCGAATGCCGCCCTCGGCTTGTCCGGATCGGCCACACGTCCCCCTTGTGTGAGTCCGTGCGATCGGCTGGCTACGACCGCTGCTCGAAGCGAGTGTACTGATCCGATCAGCCGCGGTACCCGTTGGTGATCGGCAGGCGGCGATCCTTCCCGAACGCCTTGGTGGTGACCCGTACCCCTGGTGGCGCCTGGCGGCGCTTGTACTCGGCGAGGTCGACGAGCCGGACGACCCGTCGGACGAGCTGCGGGTCGAACCCGAGCTCGATCAGCTCCCCGGCCGTGCGGTCGTGCTCGATGTAGGCCGCAAGGATCGGATCGAGCTGGTCGTACGGCGGCAGGCTGTCGGTGTCGAGCTGGTCCGGTCGCAACTCGGCCGACGGCGGCTTGTCGATCACCGTCTGAGGGATGAGTTCCCGGCCGGCTCGACGGTTCAGGTCGCGGCAGAGCTCGAACACCCAGGTCTTGGGGACGTCCTTGATGACCGCGAACCCACCGGCCATGTCGCCATACAGCGTGGCGTACCCCACCGCCATCTCGCTCTTGTTGCCCGTCGTGAGCACCAACCATCCGAACTTGTTGGACAGAGCCATCAGGAGGGTGCCCCGGATCCGTGGCTGGATGTTCTCCTCGGTGGTGTCCGCCGGTCGTTCACCGAACGATGGGGCGAGCATCTGGAGGAAGGCCTCGAACGCCGGCTCGATGACGATGGTGCGGTGCTCGATGCCGAGGTTGGCGCAGAGCTGCTCGGCGTCGCTGATCGAGTGGGCAGAGGAGTAGCGCGACGGCATGAGCACACCGTGCACCCGATCGGGGCCGAGCGCGTCCACCGCCACCGCGGCGACGAGCGACGAGTCGATGCCCCCCGACAGGCCGAGTACCACTTCGCGGAAGCCGTTCTTCCGGACGTAGTCCCGGGTGCCGGCCACCAGCGCCCCGTAGACCTCCGCCCACCGTTCGAGCGGCTCGGCCGGCACCGCGACCAGTACCGGACCGGTGGCGGCGGATTCCCGAGTGACCATCTCGATCGGGAGCGCCGCCTCCGGCCATGGCCGGCTCGGCACCTCGAGATCGGTGATGAACAGCTCCTCGGTGTACTGGCCGGCCCGGGTGACGACCTCCCCGTCGTTGGTCACGACGAAGGACGCACCGTCGAAGACCAGCTCGTCCTGGCCACCGACCATGTTCACGTAGACGATGGGGCAGTCGGCCTCATCAGCCCGAGATGCGAGCATCTCCTCCCGCTGGCGCACCTTGCCGGCGTGGTACGGCGAACCGTTCACGTTGACGATCAGCTCCGCGCCGCCCCGGCTGAGCTGTGCGATCGGCCCGCCCGGCGCCCACGCGTCCTCGCAGATCGACACCCCCACCCGCACCCCGCCGATCTCGTAGAGCCGGAGTGGCTCACGACCCTCCTCGAAGTAGCGCTGCTCGTCGAACACCGCGTAGTTGGGTAGACGCCGCTTGCGGTACACACCCCGGATCCGGCCACCGGCACAGACGGCGACCGCGTTGTAGAGGCTCTCCGGGTCACGGTCGACGAAGCCGATCACCGCTGCGCAGCGCCCGACCCGGGGCACGATGCGGTGGAGGGCTTCGAGGTTGTCCTCGACGAAGCCCGGCTTGAGCAGCAGGTCCTCTGGCGGGTAGCCCGTGAGCGCCAGCTCGGGGAAGGCGATCAGGTCGCACCCGTCGGTCTCGGCCGACTGGATCCACTCGACGATCCGCTCGGCGTTGCCATCAAGGTCGCCGACTACGACGTTGAGTTGAGCGCAGGCGATGCGGACCCGTCGCATGAGCAGCCAGGCTACCGGTGGCCTCTCCCGCCTAGCCTGGCCCCGGTGTCGCGCACGCCAGCGTCGAAGCCGGGACGGATCGGCCACATGGGGTTCGACGACGAGATCGAGCGGTCGGCCGCGCCCGTGTTCGTGCGAGCCGCGCTGGAGCGCATGGTGGAGGCCGACCCCGACCTCCTCGACCGGCTGCGCGAGGACGACCGGATGCGCCGGTCGCTGCTGGCGGTGGTGGCCGCCAGCCGCTCACTGACCAGGCTCCTCGAAGGGCACCCTGACGCACGGGGGATTCTCGCCGATCTCGACGCGCGACCTCCGGTCGACAACGCCACCGTCGAGCACCTCGTCCACTGGAAGCATCTCGAGTACCTGCGCATCGCCGCTCGCGACCTCACCGGCCTCGACGACCTGGAAGCGACCGGCCAGGCGCTGACCCGGCTGGCGATCGACGTGCTCGAGTCGGCCTGCGCGATGAGCCTCGCCGAAGGGTTGGCGGTCATCGGCATGGGCAAGCTCGGCGGCCAGGAGCTCAACTACTCGAGCGACATCGACGTGGTCTTCGTGAGCGAGGGTCGCCGGGAGGACATCGAGCCGTTGGCCCGCCAGGTCATGGGCATCGCCAAGCAGTGCTTCCGGGTCGACGCCAACCTCCGTCCCGAGGGCCGTGACGGCCCGCTGGTGCGCAGCATCGACTCCTACGAGGCCTACTGGGACCGGTGGGCCGAGCCGTGGGAGTTCCAGGCACTGCTCAAGGCCATGCCGGTGGCCGGCGACGCGGCCCTGGGCCGACGCTGGCACGACACCGCGCAACGATGGCTGTGGTCACGCCCCTTCAGCGCCGACGACCTGCGCTCGCTGCGAACCATGAAGCGGCGCGCCGAGGCCGAGGTCACCAAGCGAGGCCTGGCCGATCGGGAGATCAAGCGCGGCCCGGGCGGCATCCGTGACATCGAGTTCACCGTGCAGCTCCTCCAACTGGTCCACGGCCATTCCGACCCCGCGCTTCGCTCCCCCAACACCCTCGCCACGCTCCGCGAGCTGGCCGCGGCGGACTACATCGGCGACGACGACGCCAACCTGCTCGGGCAGTCGTACCGCTTCTACCGGGCGGTCGAGCACCGCCTGCAGCTCGTCGACGATCAACAGGTCCACACCCTTCCCACCAACGAGGCTGCGGTGGACCAGCTCGCCCGGGTCTTGGGATACCGCGACTCGGTGGAGGGGACCGCCGTCGAGCGGCTCCGCTCGGAGCTGCGCCGGCGCCAGGTCACCGTCCGCTCGATCCACGAGCGCATCTACTTCCGCCCCCTGCTCGAGGCGTTCGCGGGCGCCACCGAGGCGATGAGCCCCGAGGCCGCGGTGGAACGGCTCACCGCGTTCGGCTTCACCGACGCGAAGCGCACCCAGGCCGCGGTGCGCGAGTTGACCCGTGGCCTCAACCGCTCGAGTCGGCTCATGCAGCAGCTCCTCCCGTTGCTGCTCGACTGGCTCTCGACGTCGCCCGACCCGGACCTCGGCCTGCTCATGCTGCGGAACCTCTTCGGCACCGCCGAGCGCACCCGCCTACTGGTCGAAGCCTTCCGCGACTCGGCCGAGGTGGCGCAACGCCTCTGCACCCTGGTGGGCACGAGCCGGCTGCTCGGCGACACCATCGCCCACAACCCCGACCTGGTGGCCCGGCTGCCCTACGAGGAACGGCTCCTCACCCTTCCCCGCGACCAGCTGGTGGCGAGTGCGCGCGCCGCGATCGCCTGGCGGGGGGAGCTCGCCGATCGGCAGGAAGCGCTCCGGCGCTGGAAGGATCGCCACCTGCTCGGCATCGCGGCCCGCGACATCTTCGGGCACGCGTCGCTCGAGACGGTGGGTGAGGATCTGACCCGGCTGGCGGAGGCGACCCTCGAAGCCGCCCTCGCCAGCCTCGACCCCCGGGTGCCGTTCGCGGTGATCGGTATGGGCCGGTTCGGAGGGGCGGAGCTGTCGTACCCGAGCGATCTCGACGTGCTGTTCGTCTACGAGGGCACGTCGACGACCGCGACCGAGGAGGCAAGCCGGGTCGCCACCAGGCTGGTGCGCTTCGTCGGTGGCTCCACCCCCGCCGAGCGCATCTTCGAGGTCGACGCCGACCTCCGACCCGAGGGCAAGCAGGGGCCCCTCGCCCGCAGCTTCGACGGCTTCCTGTCCTATTGGCGTGACTACGCGCAGACCTGGGAACGGCAGGCGATGGTCCGGGCCCGACCCGTGGCCGGCGATCGCGACCTCGCCGAGCGGCTGCTCGGCGCGCTGGAGCCGCGGGTGTGGGGCACCGGCCTCACACCCGACGAGGTGCTGGAGATCCGCCGCATGAAAGCTCGGGTGGAGAACGAGCGGATCCCGCCGGGTGAAGACCCGCTGTTCCACCTCAAGCTCGGCCGAGGGTCGCTGTCGGACGTGGAGTTCACCGCCCAGATGCTCCAGCTTCGCTCCGGCGTGCGCGCCACCGGCACCCTGCCCGCGCTCGCCGCGCTCGAACGAGCCGACGTGCTCGACGGCTCCGATGCCGACGTGCTCGCCGAGGCGTACCGCTACTGCGGCGAGGTGCGCAACCGCTGGTTCCTGGTGAACAGCGCGCCGAGCGACTCCCTGCCCACCCAGCCGGAGCCGTTGCGCTGGCTGGCCCGCTCACTCGACACCACCCCGACCGAGCTGCGTGAGCGCTACCGGCGGGTGACCCGCCGAGCTCGCCGGGTCGTGGAGCGGGTGTTCTACGGGCAGCAGGGGTGACGGCGCCGTCTCAGGCGTAGGTGCGGATCAGACGAAGCACGTCCGGGCCATCAGGGCCGGCAGCCGTGAGTGACGTGTCCTCCGGACGGAGGCGCCTACCCGCGACCCGGCAGAGCTCGAAGGCATCGCCGGTCACCGTCGTCGCGGGGGTGCCGTCGGAGAACGACCAGATCTCCCCCGACGGGCCGGTGAGGATCAGCGCGACCGGACCCGAGAGCTGCTGACCCGCGCGGGCGAAGGCGTACGGGAGGGTGCGCCAGGCGAGACGGGCGATGTGCCAGAGCCGGTCGGTCGGCGGCAGGGCCACGCCGAGGGCGTCGGCGACGTCACCGGTGTGGATCCAGGTCTCCGCCAACCGGGTGGAGACGAGGGTCCGGGCGGACAGCTCGCCCGCCACCCACTGCACCCGGGTCGACAGGTCGGTGTGCTCGATGGCGTCGGCCAGCGCGGCCACCGAGGCGCGATGACGCTCGAAGATGGCGGAGGGGCCGATGTCCCGCTCGTTCGCCACCATGGCCGCGGCACCGTCGTCGATCGAGGTGGACGGCGGTAGCCCGTCGGTGAGGCGCGCCAGGGCCGCGTCGAACTGGCCTCGCAGGCTCCCCGCCGCCAACTCGTCGGTCTGCGCCAGGTGGAGCACCACATCGGCGACATCCCACCCCTCACATGGAGACGGCCGCGACCAGTCCGCCTCGCTCAGGTGGTCGACGAGCGACTCCAGCTCCGCCTGCTGCTGCCTCAGCGCGGTCACCACGTCGGTGCGCTCGCTCATCGCTCCACGGCTCTCACCTAGGGTGACACCAGCAGCAGCACCCCGACGCCGGAGACCAGCGCCCCGGCGGCCACCCTCAGGGCCGAGGCCTTCCGCAGCTGCAGGCCGATCCCCACACCGCTGAGGTGCAGCAACGCCGTGGAGGTCACGAACCCGGCGACGTAGCCGAGGGCTGCCGCGCCCTCCGGTAGCTCGGAGCCGTGGGCGTGCCCGTGCAGCGCGCCGAACGCCGCGGCCACGAGGGGCAGCCAGAGCCCGGAGCCTTCGGATCTGACGGCGATCAGGCCTCCCAGCGCCACCAACGACGCCGCGATCGCGAGCTCGGTGAACGGGGCCGCGATCCCCACGATTCCTGCCACGCCACCCACGACCATGCCGGCCAGGAAACCCGCCGGCGTCAGCCAGGCGATCCGCCGATCGGGGGTGAGCGCGGCGAGCACGCCCACGGCGACCATGGCCAACAGATGGTCGGCCCCGGTCAAGGGATGGGTCAGTCCGTCGGCGACCCCGTGCGTGGACAGACCGGTGTGGGCGGCCGCCGGCGAGGCGACGAGCACGCCTGCGGCGACGACCCCGGCGATCCCCGCCACGGCGTGCCGGAGGAGCGGGCGCGACTCGGAGCGGTACGTCATGGGAGCACCCTAGCGAGTCCTCCGGCCCGGGCCCGGGGATCAGGATCCCGTCGGCGGCCTGCTCGGCGGGGGGTCACGGCTCCCGCCGCGCCCTCCCGGTTCGAGTCGACCCGTCAGCCCGTGAAGCGAGGTAGGGCCACCCGAGCTGCGGCCGGCTGGGCGGTGGTGGAGGTCGACGCGGGAGCGGTGGTGGTCGTGGTGGGGGCCGAGGTCGTGGTGGTCGAGGTGGATGTCGTGGTGGTCGGCGGATCGGGCTGGGTCACCTGCAGCTCCCAGGTGCCCCCAGGCTGGGCGAAGGTGTCGTCGATGATCACGACGTAGTAGTCGGTGCCCGCGGTGAACTCGAAACTGAGGTTGATGGGATTCGTGTTGCTCGCCGCCACGCAGGTCGGGACAGGGTCGTCCGGGTCGAAGCTGCCTTCCATGACGTACAGGGCGATCTCCGCCGTCGACGGGTACTGCACGAAGGTGTACGTCCCACCGACCGCGTTCGTGAACGGGATGACCTCGTAGTGCACGCTGATGGGGGTGGTGCCGCCGGTGCAGTTCGGCGTCAAGATGAGGGGCACGACGGGCATCGTCGGATCGCTGTTGTCGAGCACACCGCTGTAGGTGTTGACGGCAGCGCCAGCTGAGCTGGCCAGCCCGACCCCAGACGCGGCGAGAACGATCAGAACGGCCATCGCCGCGAGGCTTCGCTTCATCGGATTCTCTTTTCTCCCAGCACCCGGGGCGGACCCGGCTCGCACGAGCCTAGGCGATGGATCCGAGATCGGCAGCACGGCCGGTACCGACCGACACCGAAGCCATCACCGACCAGCTCGTCGCCACGAGCCCGGACGGGTACGTTGGCGTCCCTTCCCGGACGGACCACAGGCGGACCAAGGCGGCCGCGGACCCACGCAGATCAGCGGCTGCCCTCCTCAGATGTCGTAGTAGAGGGCGAACTCGTAGGGGTGCGGGCGCAGGCGGATGGCGTCGATCTCGTTGCGGCGCTTGTACTCGATCCAGGTCTCGATCAGGTCGTCGGTGAACACCCCGCCCACCTTCAGGAAGTCCTGGTCGTTCTCCAGCGCTCGCAGTGCCTCATCGAGCGATGCCGGCACCTGCGGCACCTTCGCCAGCTCTTCGGGCGGCAGGTCGTAGAGGTCCTTGTCGACCGGCGCGGGGGGCTCGATGCGGTTCTGGATGCCGTCGAGGCCGGCGAGCAGCATCGCCGAGAACGCCAGGTACGGGTTCGCCGTGCTGTCGGGGCAGCGGAACTCGATGCGCTTGGCCTTGGGGCTCTGCGACGCCAGCGGGATACGGCAGGCAGCCGAGCGGTTGCGCTGGCTGTACACGAGATTGACCGGGGCCTCGTAGCCGGGCACCAGGCGCTTGAAGCTGTTCGTGGTCGGATTCGTGAACGCGATCACCGCGTGTGCATGGTGCAGGAGCCCACCGATGTACCAGCGGGCGATGTCTGACAGCCCCGCGTAACCCGCCTCGTCGTAGAACAGCGGCTCGCCGCCCTTCCACAGCGACTGGTGGGTGTGCATGCCCGAGCCGTTGTCCTCGAACAGCGGCTTCGGCATGAATGTCAGCGACTTGCCCGCCTGCCAGGCGACCCCTTTCAGCACGTACTTGAAGGTCATCAGCTGATCGGCCTGGTCGAGCAAGGTGGAGAACCGTATGCCGATCTCACCTTGGCCGCCGCTCGCCACCTCATGATGGTGCAGCTCGGTCTCGATCCCCACCTCGTGGAGGGTGGCTGCCATCTCCGAGCGCAGGTCCTGGTAGTGATCGGTCGGCGGCACCGGGAAGTAACCCTGCTTGGTGCGGGGCTTGTAGCCGAGGTTGCCGGGCAGCTCGTCGGCACCGGTGTTCCAGATGCCCTCCACGGAGTCGACGAAGTAGTAGGACTCGTTGGCCCTCGTGTCGAAGCGAACGTCGTCGAACACGAAGAACTCGGACTCGGGACCGAAGTACGCGGTGTCGGCGATACCGGTCGAGCGCAGGTAGGCCTCGGCCTTCTGAGCGACGTAGCGCGGATCGCGCGAGTAACTCTCGCCGGTGACGGGGTCGGCCACGAAGCAGTGGATGACCGCCGTCTTGCGCTTCATGAACGGGTCGACATAGCACGTGTTCGGATCCGCGATGAGCACCATGTCGGATTCCTGGATCTCCTGGAACCCGCGGATCGACGACCCGTCGAAGCCGTGGCCTTCGGTGAAGTGGCTCTCACCGAGCAGCCGAGCTGGGATGGTGACGTGCTGCATGATCCCGGGCAGGTCCGAGAACCGGAAGTCGACGAACTCGCATCCCTCGCTCTCGACCAGCGCGAGGACCTCATCGGGAGTGCGTTCCTGCACGGCAGCTTCCTTTCCTCAGCTCGCTCAGCGCGTTGACCGCTCAGCGCGTGACCACCGCCGGCATCGCACCGGCGCCAGCCCCGTGCACGGCACGGGACGGAAGGACACTAGCGGCCCCTCCCCACCCACGCCGCCGGGGTGCCGGAGGGGCCGCCGAGGATCCGCCGATCCAGATCGATGAGCGGCGGGCGTGGCGAACGTCAGCTCGCCAGCGCGCCGCAGCAGGTCTCGACGATGAGGCGGGTCACCGTGTACGGATCGCAGTTGGCGTTGGGGCGGCGATCCTCGATGTAGCCCTTGCCCTCCTTCTCCACCTGCCAGGGGATACGCACCGAGGCGCCCCGGTCGGACACGCCGTAGCTGAACTCGGTCCACGGCGCGGTCTCATGCAGGCCCGTCAGCCGCCGCTCGACACCCGCGCCGTAGTTCTCGATGTGCTCCGTGGCGTTCTTCCCCAGCGCCTCGCAGGCGGTGATGATCGCGTCATAGCTCTCGCGCATCTTGTTGGTGGAGAAGTTCGTGTGGGCGCCGGCGCCGTTCCAGTCACCCGGCATCGGCTTGGGGTCGATGGTGACCGCGACGTCGAAGTCCTCGGCGATGCGGTACAGCAGCCACCGCGCCACGTACAGCTCGTCGGCCACCTGAGGCGGGGCGACCGGCCCGATCTGGAACTCCCACTGGCCCATCATCACCTCGGCGTTCGTCCCCGAGATGTGCAGGCCCGCGTCCATGCACGCCTTGGTGTGGGCCTCGACGATGTCGCGCCCCCAGATCTCGTCCGCGCCCACACCGCAGTAATACGGGCCCTGCGGACCGGGGAACCCGCCCTGCGGCCAGCCCAGCGGGCGCCCGTCCTTCAGGAAGGTGTACTCCTGTTCGATGCCGAACAGCGGCTCCTGATCCGCGTACTTCTCGGCCGCCGCGGCGCAGGCCGCCCGGGTGTTGGTGGGGTGCGGGGTGAAGTCCGTCAGCAGCACCTCGCACATCACCAGCTTGTCGTCGCCGCCTCGGATGGGGTCCGGGCAGACGAACACGGGGCGCAGCACGCAGTCCGACGCATTGCCCGGGGCCTGGTTCGTGCTCGAGCCGTCGAAGCCCCAGATGCCGGGCTCCTCCCCGCTGGGGATGATCTTGGTCTTCGAGCGCAGCAGCGGTGTGGGCTCGGTGCCGTCGATCCAGATGTACTCAGCCCTGTAACTCACGAGGTCTCCTACTCACAGATCCGGTCGGCGTTCCACGGTCCCAGCGCAGCCGACATTGATTCGGGACGGTTCACCCACGCAATCGTGCGGGGTGCGAGCAGGTTCGCAACACGCTGTTTCCCGGCCTTTTCCCGAATGTGAACGCTATGTGAACACGGAAGCGGCCCGGCCGGGCACCGCACGGCCCGTGTAAACATGCGGCCATGGAACGCCAGCAGGACTACGTGCTCCGAACGGTGGAAGAGCGTGGGGTACGGCTCATCCGCCTGTGGTTCACCGACGTGCTCGGCCAGCTCAAGTCGGTCGCCATCTCCCCCGCAGAACTCGAGAACGCCTTCGACGAGGGCATGCACTTCGACGGCTCCGCCATCGACGGCTTCAGCCGGGTGCAGGAGAGCGACGTGCTCGCCAGACCCGACCCGAACACCTTCGAGCTGCTTCCCTGGGGGGACCGCGAGGACGTCTCCGCCCGCATGTTCTGCGACATCCTGAACCACGACGGCACGCCGTTCGAAGGCGACCCCCGCCAGGTGCTCAAGCGCAACCTCGACCGGGCCCGGGAGAAGGGCTTCTCGTTCATGGTCGCCCCGGAGATGGAGTTCTTCTACTTCGAGGACGGCGACCCCTCCCACCTCCCGCGCCCACTCGATTCCGGCTCCTACTTCGACCTCACCACCGCCGACGTGGCCAGCGACCTGCGCAAGCGCACCCTGCAGGTGCTGGAGGCGATGGGCATCCCGGTCGAGTACTCGTTCCACGAGGACGCTCCCAGCCAGCACGAGATCGACCTGCGCTACACCGATGCGCTGAGCATGGCCGACAACGTCATGACGTTCCGGCTCGTGGTCCGCGAGATCGCCCTCGAGCAGGGGGCGTACGCGACCTTCATGCCCAAGCCCCTCGCAGGGGTGCAGGGGTCGGGCATGCACACCCACATGTCGCTGTTCGAAGGTGATCGCAACGCCTTCCACGAGCCCGGCGACCAGTACGGCCTGTCGAAGGTGGCCCGGGGATTCATCGCCGGGTTGCTGCATCACGCCGGGGAGATCACCGCGGTGACCAACCAGATCGTGAACTCCTACAAGCGCCTCATCGTCGGCTACGAGGCGCCGGTGTACGTCACCTGGGCTCGCAACAACCGCTCAGCGCTGGTCCGGGTGCCTGTCACCAAGCGAGGCAAGGAGTCCTCGACCCGGATCGAGTACCGCGCCCCCGATCCCGCCTGCAACCCCTACCTGGCGTTCTCGGTGATCCTCGCGGCCGGCCTGCGGGGCATCGAAGGGGGCTACGAGCTCCCGCCGGAGTCGTCGGCCAACGTCTTCGAGCTGACCCCCGAGGAGCGGGCCGCCGAAGGGATCGAGCCACTCCCGCAGTCCCTCTCCGACGCGCTCGACCTCATGGAGGGGTCCGAGCTGGTGGCCGAGGCGCTGGGCGAGCACATCTTCGAGTGGTTCCTGCGGAACAAGCGGGCCGAGTGGTTCGCGTACAAGTCCCAGGTGACCCAATTCGAGCTGGATCGGTACCTGCCCAACCTCTGACGGCGACCGATGGAACCGCTGTTGCTCTTCCCGGACCCACCGCCGCCCGAACTCGCCCAGGCCCTTGACCTCAGCGGCTACCCGTGGAAGTCGGTCGGGGACGAGAGCGGCATCACCCGTCACGAGCCCCACGACGGTTGGGCAGGAGCGATCGTGTGCGCTGACCGGGACCCGGAGGGCGCGTTCGCCGTGTGCCGGGCGTTGCGCAAGCGGGACGTGCCCCTCGAGCCGGTGCTGCTGCTGATCAGCGGCACCCAGCTCACCGACCTGGAGCTGCGCGACGATCTCTTCGACGACTTCTGCCTCACGCCGTTCCATCCACGAGAGCTGGAAGCCCGACTCAAGCACCTGTTCTGGCGTACCGGGCGTGGCACCCGGCCCGAGCTGGTCGAGTACGCCGGGCTGGTGCTCAACCTGGAGACCTACCAGGCCGCGATCGACGGCCGGCCGCTCGATCTCACCTACATGGAGTACGAGCTGCTCAAGTTCCTCGCCTCCCACCCCGGCAAGGTCTTCACCCGTGAGACGTTGCTGTCACGGGTCTGGGGCTACGAGTACTACGGCGGGGCGCGAACCGTCGACGTCCACATCCGTCGGCTCCGAGCCAAGCTCGGGGAGGAGCACGCTGGCCTCATCCAGACCGTCCGCTCGGTCGGGTACCGCTTCGGTCAGAGCCGCTGGAGCGTCTGACCCTCCGCTGACGACCCCTTCGCACTCCTTCGCGCCCTCCCCCTCACTCCGCAACTGTTCACCGGCACGCGGTCACCGACCGCGGATCCATGAACAGTTCGGCAGGAGGAGCGCAACTGTTCACCGGCACGCGGTCACCGACCGCGGATCCATGAACAGTTCGGCA
>NZ_DAIUCK010000010.1:0-43635 GCF_036846205.1 Rhabdothermincola sp.
GCCTCAGGGTGCCCTCCCGGTGCCGCTACGGCCCGGCGAGCGGCCGCGCCTGCTGATCGAGGGTGACTCCGGGGCCTTCACGCTGGGGGTCGGCATCCTCTTCTGGGCCCGCCAGGGAGATCCGTTGTCGGTCTTCAACGCCGGCAAGCTGGGCTGTGGCATCACCCGCGGTGGGGAGCTGCGGTACGTCGGCAAGGAGCGCTCCACGCTGCCCGAGTGCGACAACTGGGTCGATCGCTTCACCGCGGACACCAAGGGTCTACGCCCGCACGTCGTCGCCGTGATGGTCGGCACGTGGGACGTGGTCGACCGCCGCCTGCCCGGTGACACCGAGTGGCGGGCCCCCGGTGATCCGGTCTACGACGCCTACCTGGCGCGCGAGATCGCCGAAGCCACCGACGTGCTGGCGGCCAACGGGGCCACCGTCGTGTGGATGACCCATCCCCACATCAAGGCCGGGATCAAGGAAGGCCTGCCCGGTCCGTTTCCCGAGAACGACCCGGCCCGCATGGACCGGCTGAACGACATCGTGCGGGAAGTGGTGCCCACCCGCCCCGGCGGGCGGGTGCTCGATCTGCAGGCGATCATGCGGGCCCGGCCGCAAGGAGAGCTCGACCTCGCCGAACGTCCCGACGGCATCCACTGGAGCGAGGCCTCGGGCATGGCCGCCGCCGAGTGGCTCGGCCCGATGCTGATCGAGTTCGCTCGCACCCATTCCGTCCACTGACCGGCTCCACCGAACGGATGCCCATCGGTGCGCGACCGGTTGGCTACGCTCACCGGGTCCCGTTCGGGACCCGATCGACCATGCCTGCAACCCCCGAGACCATCCCGCCCGCCAGCTCCGACGGTCAGCCCACCGTGGTGGTCATCGGCGCCGGGCCCGCCGGCCTGACCGCGGCCTACGAGCTGGCCAGGCGCGGGATCAGCTGCACGGTGCTGGAGGCCGACTCGGTGGTGGGCGGGATCAGCCGCACGGCCGAGCGGGACGGCTGGCGTTTCGACATCGGCGGGCACCGCTTCTTCACCAAGGTCCAGCGGGTGGAGGATCTCTGGCACGAGATCCTCTCGGACGACGAGTTCCTCGTGCGGCCCCGGATGAGCCGCATCTACTACGACGGCAAGTACTTCGACTACCCGCTCAGGGCGGGTAACGCCCTGCGGAACCTGGGGGTGGTGGAAGCGATCCGGTGCGTCGCGAGCTACCTGTGGGCGCGGCTGCGGCCGCCGAAGGACCAGACCAACTATGAGGGCTGGCTGGTGGCCCGCTTCGGCTGGCGGCTCTACCGGACCTTCTTCAAGACCTACACCGAGAAGGTGTGGGGTGTACCGGTCAGCAGCATGCCCGCGGACTGGGCCGCGCAACGCATCAAGAACCTCTCACTGTTCAACGCGATCCTCAACGCCCTCCTCCCCAGGAGGAACCAGAAGGAGATCACCAGCCTGATCGAGGAGTTCCAGTACCCGAAATACGGCCCCGGGATGATGTGGGAGCGTTGCCGCGATCTGGTCGAGGCCGCGGGGACGAAGGTGGTGATGAACACCCGGGTGACCAGGATCGAGCACGACCGTGGCCGCGCCGTCGCCGTCGTCGCGGAATCCGACGGCGTGAGCACCCGGTACCCCGCGGACCACGTGATCTCGTCCATGCCTTTCTCATCGCTGCTGACCGCCATGGACCCACCCGTCCCGACCGAGGTGCGGCGCGCGGCTGACGACCTGCGGTTCCGGGACTTCCTCACCGTCGCGCTGGTGGTACCCGAGGAAGCCGGCTTCCCCGACAACTGGATCTACATCCACTCCCCCGAGGTCAAGGTCGGTCGCATCCAGAACTTCGGGGCATGGTCTCCGTACCTGGTGAAGGACGGTCGCACCTGTCTGGGGCTCGAGTACTTCGTCTTCGAGGGCGACGAGACCTGGACCGCGCCGGACGAGCAACTCGTCGAGATGGCCAAGCGCGAGCTGCAACAGCTCGGCCTGGTCGACGCCTCATCGGTCGAGGCGGGCTACGTCGTGCGGATGCCGAAGGCGTACCCGATGTACGACGAGACCTACAGGGCGAACGTCGAGACCCTCCGACGTTGGCTCGAGCAGCACGCACCGAACGTCCATCCGGTCGGACGCAACGGCATGCACAAGTACAACAACCAGGACCACTCGATGCTCACGGCGATGCTCACCGTCGAGAACATCGTCGACGGCGCTCACCACGACATCTGGGCGGTGAACGTCGAGGAGGAGTACCACGAGGAGCGGTCGTCGAGCGGTCCAGCCCGTGGTGGCACCGGTCGCGACGCGCCGGTGATACCCCGTTCGGCCTTCGCCGACGACCATCCGGTCAACCGGGTGCCTTCCTAGCGGCGGCCGAGGCGCGATGACGATGCCCGCCGAGCCGACACCGACGGCTGGACGCACGCTCGTTATCGTGCCCGCGTACAACGAGGAAGCATCCCTCGGATCGGTCCTCGACGAGCTGCTCGCCTGCCGCGCCGACCTCGACGTCGTGGTGGTCGACGACGGCTCGACGGATAGCACCGCTCAGGTCGCGCTGGCCCATGGAGCGACGGTGCTGCCGTTGCCGTTCAACCTCGGGATCGGCGGGGCGCTGCGCACCGGGTTCCGCTACGCGGTCCGCGCCGGCTACCAGCGAGCCGTGCAGTTCGACGCTGACGGGCAGCACGACGCGGCGGAGATCGGCACGCTGCTGCGTGAGCTCGACGCTGGCGCCGATCTCGTCATCGGGAGCCGCTTCGCGAGCACGGTCAGTTCCTACGAGGTCGGTCGGGTCCGGGCTCGGGCCATGGCCCTGTTGCGCTTCGTCATCCGCCAGCTCTCGGGCCGCCGCTTCACCGATACCAGCTCGGGGTTCCGAGCGTTCTCGCCGGCCATGCTCCACTTCTTCGCCACCACGTACCCAGCCGAGTACATGGAATCGGTGGAGGCCCTCCTGCTCGCCTGCGCGAACGGCTTCCGGGTCGAGGAGGTGCCGGTGCGCATGCGCGAGCGGCAAGCCGGCCTGCCCTCGCACCGCAACCTCCGCCTGCTCTACCACTACCTCCGGCTCCTGTTCGTGCTGGCCGCGAGCTCGTCGCGACGCCACCGGGTGCCTTCGGCCGCGCCAGGGTGATCGACATGCCACCGCTGCTCGCCCAGATCGCGCCGGGCGGCCTGTCCAGGACCGCCCACGTCTTCATCGGCGTGGGCACGCTGATCACGATCGTGTTCATCGTCCGGCTCCTCCGGCGCCGGCAGCTGCGCAGCAAGTACGCCCTGCTCTGGACGGCGGCCGGTACCTCGCTCGCCCTGCTCGCTCTGTTCCCCGGGCTGCTCGACCGGGTGTCCCGCTGGGTGGGGATCGACTACCCGCCTGCGCTGTTCCTGCTGGTCGCGACCGGGTTCCTCTTCCTGACCAGCGTGGAGTTCTCGCGCGAGGTGAGCCGGCTCGATGAACGCACCCGCGCCCTGGCCGAGGAGATCGCCATGTTGCGGGCGCAGCGTGGCCCCGTGACGACGGACGATCCTCCCGAGCGGTGCTGACTCTCGAGCGATCTGCGGACGCGACCGCCGGGCTGGGTGCCGCGCTCCGCAAGGGCCGGCGACGCTTCCGGTGACACTGGGGTCTCGACCCTCTCCACTACGATCCGATGCGGCCTTCTCCCAGGCGGAGCAGGTCCGGTGGCGGCCCGACGGCGCCGCCGCAGCCCATCGTCAGCCCTGCCTCGGAGGCATCGCGATCACCACGCCGGCCCCTGCCCCGTCCGAACCACCCAGCGCGTCGTGCTCGGCCGCGATCGCTCGGCTGGCCGCCGCGGCGGGACTCCAGCGTGTGCACATCCTGGCGTGGCGGGATCTCGCGGACGTCGAGGCGGGCGGCTCCGAGTTGCACGCTGCCGAGGTCGCCCGGCGCTGGGCAGCGGCCGGACTGGAGGTCACCATGCGAACCTCCTACGCGCAGGGCAGCCCCCCCACCGGCACCCGCGACGGATACCGGGTGATCCGTCGCCGGGGGCGCTACATGATCTTCCCTGCTGCGGTGGTGGCAGAGCTCCGTGGGCTCCACGGGCCACGAGACGGCTTGGTCGAGATCTGGAACGGGGTGCCGTTCCTGACTCCGCTCTGGGCACGGGGCCCACGGATCTGCCTCATCCACCACGTGCACCGGGACATGTGGCGGCTGGTGCTCGAGGAGCGGCTCGCCCGTCTCGGTGAGATGCTCGAACTGCGAATCCTGCCACCGATCTACCGGCGCACCCCCATCGTCACGCTCTCGGAGTCGTCCCGCCGCGAGCTCATCGAGCAGATGCACTTCCGACCGGAGCTGGTGCGAGTCGTGCCACCGGGCATCAATCCTCGCTTCAGCCCGGGAGGGGAAAGGAGCCGGAGCCCTCTGGTCGTGAGCGTCGGCCGGCTCATGCCGTCCAAGGGATTCGACGCGCTGATCCGCATCGCCGCCGAGGTCCGGCACTCGGTGCCAGAGCTCGAGCTGGTCATCGTCGGCGACGGCTACGAGCGCGACCGCCTGGAACAGCTCGTGAGCGACCTCGATGCGACCGGCTGGGTGCACCTGGTGGGCCGGCTGTCCGACGACGAGCTCCTCGCGCTCTACCGGCGGGCCTGGGTGGTGGCCTCCGCGTCCATCGCGGAAGGGTGGGGCATGACGCTCACCGAAGCTGCCGCGTGCGGCACCCCGGCAGTCGCGACCCGCATCGCCGGCCACCTCGACTCGGTCGCCGAGGACGAAAGCGGCCTGTTGGCCGACTCCGATCGGGACTTCGTCGCCAAGCTGCGCGCGGTACTCACCGACCATGACCTGCGGGTTCGGCTCTCCGAAGGAGCCCGCAAGCATGCCGACCGCTACACCTGGGACGCCACCGCTCTCGGGGTCTTCACCCCGCTCGCCGAAGACGCGATCCGCCGCCGCGCCCGCCGCCGCGGTCGCGACCGGTGAGGTCGATCTCGCCGGCTGCCGGTCGCCGGACGGAGGGCGCCACCGCTGAGCGACCGCCAGCCAGCCCGGCGACCTCTCGGCTCCGGGACTGGTGGGCCGTCGCGATTGCTGCCCTGATCGCCTACGTCCCCTTGCTGCTGACCCGGCCAGGTGAGGTCGGCGCGGACACCAAGACCTACCTGTACCTCGATCCCGGCAAGCTCCTCCGCAGCGCCCCCTACATCTGGGACAGCCAGATCGGCTTGGGCACCGTCACCCACCAGAACATCGGCTACCTGTGGCCGATGGGACCCTTCTACTGGGTGTTCGACCAGCTCGGGGTGCCGGACTGGGTGGCGCAGCGGCTGTGGCTCGGTTCGGTGATGTTCGCCGCGGCGCTCGGAGTGCGGTACCTCATCCGCACCTTGGGCGCGCACGGCTTCGCGGACCGGCCCGGCGCGGTCCTCGTGGCGTCGCTGGCCTACATGATGAGCCCCTACCTGCTCGAGTACGCGGCCCGCATCTCGGTCATCCTCCTGCCGTGGGCCGCACTCCCCTGGCTCATCGCCCTCACCGCGAAGGCCCTCAAGCACGGTGGCTGGCGGTATCCCGCGTGGTTCGCGCTGGTCGTGCTCACGGTCGGGGGCATCAACGCGACCGCGCTCATCCTGGTCGGCGTGGGGCCGCTGCTGTGGGTGGTGCACGCCGTCTGGCTGGAGCGCGAGGTCCCGATGCGGGACGCGGTCAGGGCGGTGGCCCGCATCGGGCTGCTCACCCTGCTCACCTCCACGTGGTGGATGGCGGGCCTGTGGGCCCAGGGCCGCTACGGACTCCCCGTGCTGCGGTACACCGAGACCTACAAGACCGTGGCGGAGGTCTCCACCGCGCCGGAAGTGCTGCGTGGCCTCGGCTACTGGTTCTTCTACGGCAACGACAAGCTCGGTCCGTGGATCGAGCCGAGTGCGACGTTCACCCAGCGGGTGCCGATCCTCGCGCTCAGCTACCTCCTGCCCCTCCTGGCACTGGCCAGTGCCGCGCTGGTGCGGTGGCGCTACCGCGCCTACTTCCTGGTGCTGCTCGTGGCCGGGACGCTCATCGCCGTCGGGAGCCATCCCTGGGAGGAGCCCTCGCCGCTCGGGTCGGTCTTCAAGTCCTTCGTCCGCACCGATGTCGGCCTCGGCATGCGCAGCACCCCCCGGGCCGTGCCCCTCGTCGTGCTGGCGTCCGCCCTGTTCCTCGGAGCCGGCGTGGCGGCCATTGGCCGGCGCCTGCCCCGCCTGGCCACCCCGATCACCGTCCTGGTCGCGTTGCTGATCGCCGGCAACCTCCCCACTCTGTGGACCCGCGAGATGGTGGCCGCCAACCTCAAGCGACCCGAGCAGATCCCCGAGTACTGGCTCGACGCCATCGCCTACCTCGATGCCCAGAGCCACGACACCCGCATCCTCGAGCTGCCCGGCTCCGACTTCGCCAGCTACCGGTGGGGCAACACGGTCGACCCGATCACACCCGGGCTCACCGACCGTGGCTACGTGGCCCGCGAGCTGTTCCAGTGGGGGTCGCCGCCGTCGGCGAACCTGGTGAACGCCTTCGATCGCCGATTGCACGAGAGCGACCTCGATCCGCAGGCCGTCTCGACGTTCGCGAAGCTGATCGGCGCGGGTGACATCAGCTACCGCGCCGATCTCCAGTTCGAGCGATACCGCACGGCTCGCCCCCGCCAGACCTGGGAGTTGCTCAGGAGCGCGGCCGGTCTCGGTCCCCCGATCGAGTTCGGGCCACACCTCCCGAACATCGCGGGACCGGAGCAACCGATGGTGGACGAGATCGAGCTCGACGCGGTCGATCACCTGCCGTACCCGCCTCCGGTGGCGGTCTTCCCCGTCGAGGGCGCGCTGGCGATGATCCGCTCCCACCGCCCCGGTCGCCCGCTGCTCGTCGCCGGCGACGGCGACGGCCTCGTCGATGCCGCGAGCATCGGGCTCCTGGACCTGAACCAGGCGATCTTCTACAGCGGGTCCTTCGCCGACGACGATGCCGGGTTCGAACGCATCTACGGCCAGGGCGCCGACCTGCTGGTCACCGACACCAACCGCAAGCGGGCTCGGCGCTGGGGAACGCTGCGGGAGACCACCGGCTACACGGAGCGGGCAGGCGAGCGACCGCTCAGGTACGACCCCGGTGACCAGCGGCTCGACCTGTTCCCCGGTGCCGGAGACGACGCGTACACCGTGAGCGAGCAACGCGGCGGCGCGGTGGCCACCGCCACCGACTACGGCAATCCTGTCACCTACACCCCGAACGACCGTGCCGCCAACGCGCTCGACGGAGACCCCTACACCGCGTGGCGGGTGGGCGCCGTCGACGATCCCATCGGGCAGCGACTCACGATCAGCCTGGACCATCCGATCACCACCGGCGAGGTCACCCTGCTCCAGCCGATCAACCTGGTTCGCAACCGCTGGATCACCGAGGCCCGGCTGCGCTTCGACGGCGGCAACCCGGTGGATGTGACCCTGGACGACCGCTCGCGGCAACTCCCTGGCCAGGTGGTGTCCTTCCCCGAGCGCACCTTCCGCGAGCTCTCCATCGAGGTGCGTCGGACGAACATCCCGAAACGACCCCGATACGACGGCATCAGCGGTGTCGGTTTCGCCGAGGTGGGCCTCCCCGGGGTCCGGGTCGACGAGGTCGTGCGCCCCCCCGACGATCTCCTGCAGCGGGCGGGGTCCTCGTCGCTCGATCACCGGCTCACCCTGCTGTTCACCCGCTTGCGTTCCAACCCCTCCGAACCCGTCCGCACGGACGAGGAGCCCGCGCTCGCCCGAGCCATCCGGCTGCCGACGGGTCGCAGCTTCTCCCTCGCCGCCCAAGCGCGGGTGTCCGCGGACCTGAGCGACGACGGCATCGACCGCCTGCTCGGGCTCCCGGACGCTTCCCAGGGAGGGATCACGGCCCGCTCCAGCCAGCGACTCCCCGGCAGCCTCGCCCGGCGCGCGTCCGCGGCCATCGACGGGGACGAGACCACCCACTGGGCCACACCCTTCCTGCAGCCGGAGGGTCAGGAGCTCGATGTCGAGCTCGGCGAGCCGGTCACTTTCGACCATCTGGATCTCCGGGTGGTCGCGGACGGCCGGCATTCGGTGCCGACCCGGATCGAGTTGCGGGTCGACGGCTCGGAGCAACCGGTCGTCCTCGATCTCCCGCCCATCGAGGACAGCACGGAACCCGGCGCGGTGGCCAGGGCGCGGGTCGAGCTCCCCGAGCCGGTCACCGGCCGGGCGTTCTCGTTCCGCATCGCGCAGGTCCGCCCCGTCGAGACCATCGACTGGTACTCGAACACCCTGATCACGATGCCGGTGGCCGTCGCGGAGCTCGGCATACCCGGCGTCCAGCGGGCACCACTGCCCGATCGCGTCGACACCGGCTGCCGAACGGATCTGCTCACCGTCGACGGCCAACCCGTCCCTCTCCGCATCACCGGCTCCACCGCAGACGCCCTCGCCCGCAAGGCACTCACCGTCACGCCCTGCGGCGGCGACCCGGTGGTCAGGCTCGATGCGGGGGACCACATCGTGCGCTCGAGCCCGGGGCGGGTGAGCGGCATCGACCTCGATCGCCTCGCGTTCGCCTCCGACGCTGGCGGCGCGCCCGCACCGACGGTGACCGCGCCTGGTGCGATCCCCCCGGGGCCTCCGACCCGCACGGTGTCCTCGGGACCGGTGTCGTTCGAGGTGGAGGTCGACGCCGGCGGCAGCCCCTTCTGGCTCTCGGTGGGCCAGTCCTGGAACGCGGGATGGCGGGCCACCGTCGACGGCCGCGATCTCGGCCCGCCACAGCTCATCGACGGGTATGCGAACGGCTGGCTGGTCGATCCCGGCGGGGCGCAGACGGTGCGAATCACCGTCGAGTGGACACCACAGCGGGTCATCTGGTTCTTCCTCGGGCTGTCGGCCCTGGCGGTGCTGGCCACGCTGGTCCTGGCGTTCGCCGGTCGCCGTCCGCCGCGCGACCGGCGAGCCATCGTCGACGACGACGAGTCGCTGGATCCCCGCTTCGAGCTCCCCTGGACCCAGGCGCCCGACCGGCTCTCCAGCCGAGCCTCGATCGCGGGAGCGATCCTGCTCACCGTGGTCAGCCTCGCCACCTTGTCCTTCGCGGGTTGGATCCCCACCCTGTCCCTCGCCGTGGGTGCCGCCACCTTCGTGGCCTTCCGGGCGCC
The DNA here is from genome assembly GCF_036846205.1 of Rhabdothermincola sp. Lineage (NCBI taxonomy): Bacteria > Bacillati > Actinomycetota > Acidimicrobiia > Acidimicrobiales > Iamiaceae > Rhabdothermincola > Rhabdothermincola sp. Next base: position 9,150 of record NZ_DAIUCK010000010.1, read on the forward strand.
CCGCGGAGGCGGCTGGCTCGCGCTGGGTGGCGTGGGCTGCCTCGCAGTCGCCTACCTCTACATCGTCACCAGCCAGGTCCGGCACCGGCACGTGCCCGACTTCATCTGGCCGGTGCAGTTCGAGCGGGTGCACGTGCTCGGTGTGGTGGCCGTCCTGTTGCTCCTGGCCGAAGCGGTGCGGGAGGTCACCCTGCGCCGGCAGGCCACTCGCGAATCCCGCGATCGGCGGCCGGCTCCTGGGGTGCCAGGCAGCCCAGCGCCTACCATCAGTTGACCACGATGGACGATCATCCGCTGCCCGACCCGGCTCCATGCCTCTCGGTGGTGATCCCGTGCTTCAACGAGGTGACCACCATCCAGGAGGTGATCCATCGCGTGCTGGCTTCGCCATGCACCCGGGAGGTCATCGTGGTCGACGACTGTTCGACCGACGGGACTCGCGAGCTCCTCGAGAAGCTCGACGAGCCGAACGTGCGGGTGATCTTCCAACCCGTGAACCAGGGCAAGGGAGCGGCGCTGCGGCGGGGCTTCGCGGAGGCCCAGGCTCCGTTCGTGATCATCCAGGATGCGGACCTCGAGTACGACCCGGCGGAGTACCTCGATCTCCTGGCCCCGCTGCTCGCGGACAAGGCCGATGTCGTCTACGGCTCACGGTTCCTGTCAGGCCGGCCCCACCGGGTGCTCTACTTCTGGCATTCCGTGGGGAATCGGCTGCTGACCACCGTCTCCAACATGTTCACCAACCTGAACCTCACGGACATGGAGACGTGTTACAAGGTCTTCCGCCGGGAGGTCCTCGAGAGCTTCACCCTCGAGGAGGACCGCTTCGGGATCGAGCCCGAGCTCACGGCGAAGGTGGCTGCCGGCGGCTGGCGGGTCTACGAGATCGGCATCTCCTACAGCGGTCGCACCTACGAGGAGGGCAAGAAGATCGGCTGGCGCGACGGTGTGCGGGCCCTCTACTGCATCGTCCGCTATTCACCGCTGTTGCAGCGGGCCAGGGCCTCTCGATCACGTCGCCGGAGGGGCTGAGCGGTGGCGCTCGACATTCGTCCCGGCACCCTGCTGAGACAGCCTTCCTCGGGCCTCACTTCCGCTTCGCCCGCGGACATCGAGGTGCGCCCCCATCCGGGCGGACGCGGGGACCGTACGCTGCCCCATCGGCCCGCACTCGACGGTCTCCGGGGTCTGGCGGTCGCCGCGGTGGTCATCTACCACCTCGAGCCCGGATGGCTCCCCGGGGGGTTCCTCGGCGTCTCGCTGTTCTTCACCCTCTCCGGCTTCCTGATCACCAACCTGCTCCTCGCCGAGTGGCGCCGGCGGGGTCGCATCGACCTCCGGGCCTTCTGGGCTCGCCGCTTCCGGCGACTGCTCCCGGCCGCACTGCTCACCCTGCTGCTCGTCCTGGCGATCTGCGCGGGGAGCAACGATCCGCACCTGCTCAGCAACCTCCGAGGTGACGTCCTCGGTGCGCTGGCCTACGTGGCGAACTGGCGGTTCATCCTCAACGGGGATCCCTACGGCGCGGGGTTCCAGGAGCCGTCGCCGGTGCTGCACTTCTGGTCGCTCGCCATCGAAGAGCAGTTCTACGTGGTCGTCGCGATCGTGGCCTTCGTCCTGGCCAGGCACGCTCGCCGGGCCCGGGCCTGGGCACTCACGTTCGGGGCCGCCGCGCTGGGCTCGATGCTCGCCACCTGGCGGCTCTCGGGAGGCGGCGACACCGCCCGCGTGTACTTCGGCAGCGACACCCGGGCCTTCGAGCTGCTCGCCGGCGTGCTGCTGGCGATCGGTGCCGGCTTCGCGGTGCCCCTGTTCCTGCGCGGGCGGTGGTGGCGGCACGTGCTCGGTCCCGCCGCGCTCGCCGCGCTGGCCGGGGCGATGCTGCTCGGCGGGGTCGAGCAACGCTGGCTCTATCGCGGTGGCTTCTGGGTGGTCGCCGTCCTCTCGGTGGCCCTGATCGTCGCCGCGCTCGACGACGGCCCACTGGCCAGGCTGCTGGCGTGGCGGCCGCTCGCCGGCCTGGGCCTCATCAGCTACGGCGTCTACCTGTTCCACTGGCCGCTGTTCGCCTGGCTCACCCCCGAGCGGGTGGGCGTCGACGGGTGGGCGCTGGCCGGGATCCGCATCGGGGCCACGTTGACGATCGCCATCGGTTCCTACCTGCTGGTCGAACAGCCCATCCGGCAGGGACGGCTCCCTGCCGTCCGCCACCGCCTCCTGCTCGCGGGGGCCTTGGCGGCCACGGTCGCGATCCTCCTCGCCGGCACGAGCATGCTCGACGGTGCGGCCGCCCGGCGGGCCGTCGCCACCTCCAACCCCGGCTTGCTGCTCAACTCCTCCCTGGCAGACGGCGAGCAGGCCGACGGTGGAGCGGCGGGTTCGACCCTCGACGGTCTCGCCGACCCACCGCCGCCGCTCGAGCGGGTGCTCATCCTCGGCGACTCCCTGCTCCACCAGAGCTACCCGAGCATCCGCGACCGCCTCGCTGCGCTGGGGATCGACAGCCTGGCCATCGGCGGCCCAGGCCAGCACCTCATGAAGAACGACGGCGCGTGGCAGGCAGAGCTCGACCGAGCGATCGACGCCTACGACCCCGACCTCGTGGTGCTCGAATCGTGCTGCGGTTGGGGATCACCCTGGCAGCGGGAGCTCTACCACGCGCCGGACGGCCGGATCATCGAGCCAGACACTCCCGAGTCCTGGGCCGAGTGGGACCGGCTGGCCCGCGTGCTCACCGCCCGCGCTCGCCAGGGCGGTCGTCCCGTGGCCTGGGTGCTCGCCCCTCCCGCGCAGACCAACGGCTACTACGGGCCCATCGAGGCCCGCATCGACGTGGCCAACGATCTCTACCGCCGTATCGCCCGCTGCGATCCCGGTGTCGGGCTGATCGACTGGCGGGTCATGTCGGGCCCCGATGGTCGCTTCGTCTGGGACCTGCCGGCGGCGGACGGCTCCCTCGTGCGGATCCGCACCGAGGATGGCCTGCACCTCACCCCGGCCGGGCAGGCGGCCGTGGCCGACCTGACCCGTGACGGGGTGTCCGGGCTCTGGCAGCGCACCCGCGGCCGGATCCCCCCTGCTGCGTCACCGGCGTGCTCCTGAGGTCTGCGGCCGAGCTCCTCCAGCGGCGGTGCCGGATCCGAGCGCCGCTAGTCTCCGGCCCGTGAACCGCTTCGCCCCGGTCGTCCTGGTCCACGGGTTCGCCACCTCCGCGGCGCGGACCTGGCGCGACAACGGGTGGATCGACCTGCTGCAAGATGCCGGGCGGGAGGTCATCGCGCCCGACCTGCTCGGCCATGGTTCGGCTCCTCGGCCCCACGATCCCGCGGCCTACGACGCGCTCGAACCGACCCTCGCCGCTGCGCTGCCGCCCGGGCCCCTCGATGCCGTCGGTTTCTCACTCGGTGCCCGGGTCCTGCTCTCCATCGCGTCCGAGGAGCCCGAGCGGTTCCAACGGCTCGTCCTGGCGGGGGTGGGCGCCAACCTGTTCCGCGACGACGATCCCGAGGTGATCGCAGCGGCGATCGAGGGGCGCGAGCACCCGACCAACCCGATCGCGCAGTACTTCCGAGGGCTCGCCGAAGCACCCGACACCGACCCCGCCGCGCTGGTGGCCTACCTGCGCCGGCCGGGTCACCGTCCCCTCACCGATGACAGCCTGGCGCGCATCACCTGCCCGGTGTTGGTGGTGCTCGGCGACCGGGACTTCGCCGGGCCGGCGGAGCCGTTGCTCGACCGCCTCCCGAACTCGACGTTCGTGTCCCTGCCCGGGGTCGACCACTTCGCCACGCCGAAGAGCTTCTCGTTCATCGATGCCACGCTGGACTTCCTCGACGTCCACCCGGGCTGACCGCCACTGGGGTCCCGCCGCGCCATGAGATCGGGCGACTTCGTCCTCGGGGTGGACATCGACGGGGTGTGTGGCGACCACAGCGAGGCGTTTCGCCGGGTGGTGGCCGCCGAGCGCGGTGTCGATCCCGACTCACTGGTCGAGCAGCGATCCTGGGACTTCGGTGAATGGGGATTGAGTGGCGAGGAGTTCGAGCGGCTGCACCGGATCGGCGTGCTCGAGCACCGCATGTTCCGCACCATGCCGGTAATCCCAGGCTGCGCGGAGGCGTTGTGGCGACTCTCCGACGCCGGGGTGTGGATCCGGCTCATCACCCACCGCCTCTACACGAACTGGGGGCATGCCGTGGCGGTGGGCGACACGGTCGCCTGGCTGGACGAGCACGGCATCCCGTACCGGGACCTGTGCTTCCTCGGTCACAAGCCCCAGGTGGAAGCCGATGTGTATATCGACGACGCCCCTCACAACATCCTGGCCCTGCGGGAGACCGGAGGCACGGTGATCGTCTTCGACCAGCCCTACAACCGCCACCTTGACGGGCCGAGGGCCCGCACCTGGCCGGAGGCGGCCTCACTGGTGGCGGAGCTGATGGCCGGGTCCGGCCTGCCGGTCCAGGAGCAGCTGCCGCTCACCGCCGACGCCCGCGGCCGGCTCCGTGGCAGACTGGTGCCGCCCCGCACGGGGCCGCCGGCGCCGCGTCCCCGGGATTCGAGCTAGGTCGTCCGGCCTGTTCAAGCACCGGCCGGGTGAAGCCGATGCTGATGGTGGTGGAGCGGCCTCAGGTGAGGATCTCGCGGCCGCGCAGGAGGGGCGACGTAGCAGCATGGTCGACAGAGAGCAGGAGCAAGCCCGCCAGCTCGCCGATGCCTTCGGTCCGGACGGGCGCGCGGGGCGTGACCTGGCGTGGATCGTCTCGGTCGGGGTGTTGCTCGCGTGCGCTGCGGTCCTCACCGATGCGGCCGACCCCGTGCTGGAGTGGGCAGGAGGTCTGTCCGGCCGGGGCCTCTCGGGCATCATGGCCATCCTGATCCTCACCCCGGTCGGGGCGACGCTCTACGCGGCCCGCCGGTACCGGGACGCGGCGAGGGCGGCCGCCCAGCTCGACCACCTCGCCACTCACGATCCCCTGACCGACCTCCCCAACCGCCGGTTCCTGGGCGAGCCCTTCGACGACATGCTCGCCCTGGCTCGCCGCCAGCATCGGCGGGTCGGCGTGCTGTTCGTCGATCTCGAAGGGGTGAAGAGGATCAACGAGATGTACGGCCACGAGGTCGGTGATGAGCTGCTCACGTCCATCGCCGACCGCTTCCGCCGGGTCGCCGGCCCCGAGGACGTGGTGGTGCGCTACGCGGGCGACGAATTCGTGTTCCTCTGCCCCGACCTCACCAACGCCGGCTCCGCGGAACGTTTGGCCACCAGGATCATCCAGGCAGTGGAAGCGCCCTTCGCGCTCGACGGCGACCACATCCGGATCACCGCCTGTGTGGGCGTCGCCATCACCGAGGATCGCCCCTCCCGCGCCGACGAGGTGCTCAGCGATGCCGACGCGGCGATGCACCAAGCTCGCCGGCAGGGTCCGGGGTCCTATGCGCTGTTCGACCGTTCCATGCGGGAGCAGCTCACCCCGGCGACTGCCGAGCGTCGCCTGCGCACCGCCATCGAGAACGGCGAGTTTCGCCTGTACTACCAGCCGATCGTGTCCCTGTGGACCAAGCGTCTGGTAGGGGTGGAGGCCCTCTTGCGCTGGCACGACCCGGTCCGCGGGGTCACGGGCGCCGAGGAGTTCATGCCTGCACTCGAGGAGACCGGGCTGATCGTGCCGGTCGGCAGCTGGATCCTCGAGGAGGTGTGCCGGCAGTCCCGCGCCTGGCAGGACGCTCACCCCGATCGACCAGCGCTGAACATCAAGGTCAACATCTCAGCTCGGCAGCTCGCTCAGGCAACGTTCGTGGCCCACCTGCGCGAGTCGCTCGAGGCCAGCCGCGCCGATCCGGACCGCATCTGCCTGGAGGTGAACGAGACCGGCCTGCTCCACGACGTCGACGCCGCATGGGCCACGCTCCGTGACGCGAAGGCACTCGGGGTCAGCCTGGCGCTCGACGACTTCGGCACCGGGTACTCATCACTCAGCTTCCTCCGCCGCTTCAGCCTCGACCTGCTCAGCATCGACCGCTCCTTCGTTCACGGGATCGGCAGGTCTCGAGAGGACACCACCATCGTCGAGCACGTGATCGGCATGGCCAAGGCGCTCGGCATCGTGACCGTGGCAGAAGGCGTCGAGACCGAGGAGCAGATGCTGCACCTCCGCTCGCTCAACTGTGATCTCGCCCAGGGCTGGTATTTCAGCGAGCCGCAGCCACCGGCCGTGATCTCCCAGCTCCTCGCCGACACGGGCAGCCGGCAGGAGTGGCGACCCCCGCCGCGCACGGACGAGTCCGACGCGGCCGTGGTGCGGGTCGACCGCTTCGAGCCGGTCCGGGCTTCCTGAAGCGGGCGGCATCGCCCGCACCGCGCGAAGCTCCCCCGGATGCCACTCCCGCTGGAGCTGATCGGCGCATCGACCGAGCCCATCACCCAGGCCGTCGACGCGCGGTGGACCATGGCCTACGCGGCTGCGCTCGAAGACCTGGACGACCGCTACTTCGATACGAGACGAGGGCCGGTACTGGCCCACCCTCTGTTCCCGGTGTGCATCGAGTGGGCCGCGGTCGCCGCCGCCCGCCGGCTCGCCGACCCGGCGATCCTGACCCGGGAGGAAGCGGCGCGAGGGGTCCATGCCACCCACGACCTGGTGCTCCACCGCCCGGTGCGTGCCGGCGACCTGCTCACCACCACCGCCACCGTGGAGCTCATCGAGGTCCGCCGTCCGGGTGCCTACCAGGTCCTCCGTCTCGACACGGTCGATTCCTCCGGCGCCCCGGTCTGCACGACGAGGATGGGCTCGCTCTTCCTCGGTGTCTCGGTCAGCGGTACCCCACCGGCTCGCCGCTGCGCCGAGCCCCCGACGGAGCTTCCCGGGCTGGAGCCTCGGGAGAGACCGACGCAGGTGCTCACCCGGGCGATCAGCGCCACCGCAGCTCACGTCTACACCGAGTGCAGCCGAATCTGGAACCCCATCCACACCGACGTGGCGGTGGCCGAGCGGGCAGGGCTGCCCGGGCCGATCCTTCACGGCACGGCCACCCTCGCGCTCGCAGTCAGCACCATCATCCGGTCCAGCGCGGATGACGATCCGACCTCGGTCCACCGGGTCGCCGGGCGCTTCGGCGCGATGGTCACGATGCCCTCCGAAGTGACGGTCCACCTCCGCAGACCCGACGAGCGCTGGATCAGTTTCGAGGTGTGGAACCAGCAAGGCCACGCCGTCATCCGGGACGGGCTGGTCGGCTTGCGCACCTAGGATCGGGGCTCGTGCTCATCCCCTTCGACGACTACCCGGTCCACCAGACCCCCCAGCCCCTCGCGCATCCCCTCTCCGGGGACCGCAACACCTACGACCGGTTCTTCTTCAACGGCTATGACCGCGACGGTCAGGTCATGTTCGGCGCGGCCCTTGGCCTGTACCCGAACCGGCAGGTGATCGACGGTGCCTTCAGCGTGGTCCGGGAAGGCGTGCAGCGTTCGGTGTACGCCTCCGGACGGCTCCCGGCAGATCGCACGAGAACCGAGATCGGTCCCCTGAAGGTCGAGGTTGTCGAGCCGATGCGGCGGCTTCGAGTCCTCGTCGAAGCCGGCGAGCTCGGGATCACCGCGCAGCTGGAGTTCCGGGCCCGGTCCGTCGCCGTGCAGGAACCCCACTTCCTGATGCACTCCGGCTCCTCCGTCGTGTTCGACTACACCCGCCTCACCCAGTTCGGCACCTGGCTGGGCTCGTTCACCGTGGACGGCGAGACCATCGAGGTCGACCCGGCCCGTTTCCTCGGCTGCCGCGACCGTTCGTGGGGGGTTCGCCCGGTGGGCGAGCCACCTGGTGGCGCGCCGGCGCACACGCTCCCCCAGTTCTTCTGGCTGTGGGCGCCGCTCAACTTCGACGACCACCTGGTGCACGTCGACGTCAACGAGGAGGCCGACGGGCGCCGGTGGCACCAGACCGCCGTCACCCTCCCGACCCTCACCGACCCGGCCACTGCCGACCCCTGCGACCAGGGGGTGGTGGAGCCGATGCGATCGCTCGACTGGTCGATCGACTGGCAGCCCGGCACCCGCCGGGCGCGCGCCGCGGCGCTCACGCTCGAGAGCTGGAGCGGCGCGGTCCGCCGCATCGAGCTCACCCCCGTGCTGACCTTTCAGATGCGGGGGCTGGGCTACCTCAACCCCGAGTGGGGTCATGGCACCTGGAAGGGTGAGCTGGTCACCGGGGCCGAGTCCTGGGTGGTGGCGGACCTCGATCCGCTCGACGTCACGAACCTCCACGTGCAGCAACTCGTGCGGGCCACCGACGGTGAACAGGTGGGCGTCGGGGTGCTCGAGCAGCTGGTCATCAACGAGCACCGTCCCTCCGGTCTCCTCGGCTTCCTCGACGGCGCTCCGGGGTGACCCTCTGATGCGAGCATGGCGCGTCCACCAACACGGCGATCCCATGGCGGTCTTGACGCTGGAGACCGGCGTCGACCTGCCTGCGCCGACCGGCGACCAGGTCGAGATCGCCGTCGAGGCGTGCGCGCTCAACTTCGCCGACGACCTGCTCTGCCGAGGCACCTACCAGGAGCGCCCGGGTCTCCCGCTCACGCCGGGCCTGGAGGTCGCGGGCACGGTGGTCGCCACCGGCCCTGAGGCCTCGCACGCGCCCGGGGAGCGGGTCGCGGGATCGCCGCTGCTGCCCCATGGCGGGCTGGCGGAGCGATGCCTGGCCCGTTCGACCGACGTGTTCCTGATCCCGGACGATCTACCGGCGCTCACCGCGGCGGCGATGCACGTGACCTACCAGACGGGCTGGTTCGCACTCCACCGGCGAGCTCGCCTGGAGGCGGGCGAGACGCTGCTCGTGCACGCGGGTGCCGGTGGCGTCGGCTCTGCCGCCATCCAGCTCGGCAAAGCCGCAGGAGCGACGGTGATCGCCACCGCGGGCGGTACCGCCAAGGGCGCCGTGTGTCTCGAGCTCGGAGCTGACCTGGTGGTGGACACCACCGGTGAGGATTTCGTCGAGGCCACCCTCGAGCACACCGACGGCCGTGGAGCCGATGTGATCTTCGACCCGGTCGGTGGCGAGACCTTCCTCCGGTCCACCAAGTGCATCGCCTGGGAGGGGCGGATCCTGGTGATCGGCGCGGCGGGCGGCCACTATGCCGACGCCCGCACGAACCACGTCATGGTGAAGAACTACTCCGTGCTGGGGCTGAACTGGGGAGGGTACCGTTCTCGGCGACCTGAACTGGTCCGGGCTGCGCACGATGAGCTGGTCGCCCTCTGCCGGAAGGGCCTGATCGCCCCCTTGATCTCCGAGGTGGTCCCCCTGGAGGGAGCGCGAGCCGCACTTGAGGCGCTGACCGCCCGCCGCACTACCGGCAAGGTCGTGGTGATGCCGGCTACCTGACCCGGGACGCTCCCGGCCCCACGGCGGATCGTCGCTCCTCCGGCTCGTGCCACGTCAGGCCAGGTCAGGTCGGCCGCCACGGTTGGTTGCCGAAGCGGTCGAGGTGGACCACCTCGCCGACGGACTTGCGAGTGGTCGGCCCATAGCGCCCGCGAGGCCAACCGAGCGGCACCAGGCAACAGGGCATCACCGTGATGGGCAGGCCCAGCAGCAACCGAATAGCGGTGACACTCCACAGCGGCAGGGTGATCAGGGATGCGCCGAGCCCCATGGCCCGTGCCGCGAGAAGCAGGTTCTGCACACTCGGGTAGATGGACCCGTAATAGGAGGTCTGGGCCAGAGGAGGCATCGGCACGAGGGGGACTCGGGCGCCTCGGAGACAGGCGACGACGACCGTAGGGATTTCCTCGAAGTGCTCAACCTGCCACTGCACGGCCCGAAGGACCTTCTGCATCGACTCGTCGTTCCTGGTCACCAAGCGGCCCACGCCCCCATAGAGGGTCCAGGCCTGCCGGTACCGGGCACCGATGGCGGCCTTCGTCGCCCGGTCTTTCACCACCACGAACTCCCAGTTCTGCCCGTTCGAGCCGGTGGGGGCCTTGAGGGCCAGCTCGATGCAGCGCAGCACGATGGCGTCATCGACGGGGTCCGGCAGCACCCGCCGCACCGCCCGCTGGGTGAGCATGGCCTCCTGCAGTGGCATGTCGAGGCCGGCCTCGACGTCGGCGAGTGTGCGATGGAGGGGCTCGCCTGTCGGCTCAGGCGGTTCGGTCGAGCGGTCCATGCTCCCAGCCTAGGTACCGCCGCCCCACCATTCCGGCAGGTCAAACGCGTGCCAGCACACGCGACCCACCTGCCAGTCCGCGACCCCCCACCATTCCGGCAGGTGGTCAGATCCAGTCGACGCCCGGGACGCCGGCGGGCACTTCCACCGCCTTGCCCCGCTCCGCGCATGAGCGGTAGATCGCCTCGGTGAGCAGATGGGGGCGCAACGCCTGCGCGAAGTCAGGGCTGGCAGGGGTGCCATCACGCACCGCCTCGACGAACGCCACGTCGGGATTGCGGGGCCGGATACCCCAGGCGTGGAGCCGGGCCACCAGCTCCTCGTCTCGGACCCGGCCCGAGTCCCCGTCGGGTCCCGTCCATCGAACCGGGCCGAACACATCACCCTCCAGCGCGCAGTAGGCCCGCTCAGCGAACACCTCGAGCCGACGAAGACTCGGGCGCTCGAGCACGTCATGCCAGATGGAGGCCAGGGTCCCCAGTAGCCCGCTGTCGAACTCGATGGTCGCGACCACCACGTCGTCGATGCCGGCGATGGCATGGAACTCAGCAGATCGGCCGCTCACCCTGACCACCGGCCCGAAGAGCCACTCGAGGATGTCGAGGTCGTGGATCGAGTGCTCCAACAACGTCCCCGCTCCACACTTGGCTACGTCTGCCCGCCACGAGGACTGGTAGATGCCCTGAATGGGGATGTACTGGTCATCCCGGAAGACGAAGCCCATCGGGCGACCGACGCCGTCCCTGGCCAGCAGCCGCTTCAGCAGCAGGAACCCCGGATAGTCCCGCATGACCAGGCCTACCTGGTTGATCACTCCTGCCCGCCGAACGCACTCGACCATGTCTACGGCGTCAGCCAGGCTGGTGGCCAGGGGCTTCTCGCAGAACACGGGGAGGCCACGGCGCGCCGCCTCGGCGACCAACCGGGGGTGCTCGGAGGTCCACGTGCACACGTAGACCGCGTCAGCCGCGTCGAACACCGCCTCCTCCGAGTCCACCAGTGGCACGCCGTGCTCTGCCGCCCAGGCCCTTCCCTTCTCCCGGTTGGGATCGAACACCGCCGCGATCTGGGCGTCCGCCCGGCCGAGGCGCAGCATGGACACGTGATGGCGGGCGATGAAGCCTGCACCGAAGAACCCGAGACGCACCGTCATGGCAGCACACAGTACGCACGGAAGGGGGAGCGCAGCCCCGCTCGCCCCGCCGCGTGCCCTGCTATAACGACCTCGCCCATCTGACGAAGGGACGCGGTGGATGCCGAAGGTCACAGCCGAGCACAAGGAAGGCGTCCGCCGGCGAATCATGGACGCCGCCCTCATCTGCCTCGAACGCAACGGGTACCGCAACCTCACCACTCGGGAGTTGCTTGCGGAGGCCGGGCTCTCGGTCGGCACCTTCTACAACTACTTCCCGACCAAGGAACACCTCTACGAGGCGCTCGCCGAGGAGGCACTCGCCTCGGACATCGACCGCATCCGTCACGCCGCCGCCGAGGGGGTTCCCATCGGACAGGTGCTTCTCGGCTTCCTCCGGGACCTCGCCACCAGCGCCCCGACCGGCACGATCGCGATGGCGACCTTCCGCAGCCGGGTGAACGCGGAGCCGGAAGCCCGCCAGGCCATCGCCCGTCTCAACCGTTGGGTGGTGGACGAGTTCTCCCCGCTCGTCGAGCAGGCCCAGGCGGAGGGCACGCTCGCCGCAGAGCTCGACCCGCGAGCCGTCGTGGAGCTGCTCGACATCATCTGGGACGGCCTCGGCCGCCGGGCCGCCACCGACACCTTCGAGACCAGCTACCGGGAGGTCGGCGAAGCGATGATGCGGCTCCTCCTGTGTGGCCTGCTCGCCGAGGAGCCCCCGCGACCCGCCGGCCTCCCGGATTGATCGCCAGCGCGCCGATCAGCCCGGAGCTCACGCAGGTAGCAGCACGGCAGCAACTTCTCTCGCCCGTTTGGCGAGGAACCGCATGCGGTCGTCGTACGGCAGAGGCAGGTTCTCGATGAAGAACCCGTAGATGGTGCCCCGCAGCACCCGAGCCAGCACCTCAGCTTCGACGAGGACCTCGCCGGTGAACAGGTCCCGCATCCACCGATGCAGCGCGGACTCGAAGAGCGCGCTCAACTCCGCCGCGGAGCTGAGCGCCGCGGGATCGGCATGCAGGCTCTCACCCAGAAGCACCCGCCACATGTCGTCCTGTGTGGCCATCTCGCGCCAGATCCACTCCAGGAGCGCGGCGAGGCGCTCCCGCGGTGGTAGGGACAGGTCCACCGGCGGCGTCTGCGCGAGCAGGTCCTCGTAGCTCTGGTGAGCGATGACCTCCCGTAGGAGATCCGCCTTCGAGGGGAAGTAGTGGTAGAGGGTCGCGACGTTGAGCCCGCACTCCGCGGCCAGGCGGCGCATGCTCATGGCGTGGGCGCCCCCGCTGGCCATCAGCCGCAGGGCTGCATCGAGGATGCGAGCCCGCTGATCCGGCTCGGGCGCGAGCGCCATGGTTCGACCCTAGACCGCGGCCGGTGCTTCGGGGGTGAAGATCGCAGGAAGGTGCTCGATGGCCAGGACGAGCGCGTTGTCGGCCCGCTGGACGCTGGCGCCGTCCTTCACCCGGATGTCCCGCAGCCGCCGGAACAGCTCCTCGAAGACCACCTTGATCTCCAACTTGGCCAGGTTCGCTCCCAGGCAGTAGTGGGGACCGATACCGAACCCGAGATGGGGATTGGGATCCCGGTCGATGCGGAACTCGTCAGGGGCGTCGAACACCCGCTCATCGCGGTTGGCTGACTGGTAGAGGATCAGCACCTTGTCGCCTTCCTTCAGCTCCTTGCCGTGGAAGGTGTGGTCCGCGGTCACGGTCCGGCAGAAGCTGATGACCGGTGACACATAGCGGACGATCTCATCCACCGCCAGATCGATCAGCTCGGGGTGGTCGAGCAGCTTCTGCTTCTGATCCGGGAAGTCGCTGAACGCCTTGAGCCCTCCGGTGATCGCGTTACGGGTCGTCTCGTTGCCCGCGACGACCAGGATGCACAGGAACATGAGCAGCTCGTCGCTCGTGAGCTCGTCGGTGCCCTCCACGGCGATGGCGTCACCGCCGTCGAGGGCGCCTTCGTCGAAGGCGCCGGTGAGGATGGAGATGAGGTCCTCTCGGGGACTCTGGCGACGGTCCTCGATGATCGGGATCAGGTACTCGACGTACTCCCCGAAGGCTTCCGCCGCAGCCAGGAGCGCGGGGTCATCGGGATCGGTGTGGCCGTCGCCGCCCATCATGGCGTCGCTCCACCGGTACAGCTTCTGCCTGCCGTCGGGATCGAGGCCCATCAGTTCGGCGATCACGATGAGTGGGACGTGGATGGCGAAGTCCTCCACGAAATCGATCTCGCCCCGGGTGCGGATCTCGTCGATGATCTGGTTGGACAGGTCACGGATGTGCGGTTCGAGCCGCTTCACTTGGCGTGGCGTGAAGCCCTTGTTGATCAGACGGCGCTGACGGGTGTGCTCGGGCTCATCCATCGAGATGAGGGACATCGGAGCCGCCACCTTCGGCCGTACCCCGTACTTCGAGCAGTACAGCTCGGGGGTGCGGGAAATGTAGGCGACGTCCTCGTGCCGGGACACGACCCACAGCTGGTTCTTCTCGTCCCAGTAGCACGGGTCGTTGTCGCGTAGCCAGCGGTAGGTGTCCCACGGGTCGTCGTAGAGACGGCCGTCGTTCACGTCGATGGCCGGCCGGTCGCCGGCGGGCCCTGCGGAGCGGTCGAGTGTGTCGGTCACGCCTTGCAGTATCCCATCAAACGTTCGTTTGGTCAACGACCGCGCTGAGTACGACCGAGACCGCACAAGGTTCCCGTGCGCCCGGGACTGAAGGTGACGACACCCCGGGGGGTTGATGCCGCCCCCCGCTGCCGTCCGCTCGGCAAGGCCGGAAAGGGCAAGGGAGTGGTTTTGCCCAAGCTTTACCGACCGCTACTGCTTGCTTTCCGATGGGCCCGGCAGGATCGGACCGTCGACCACGAGACGCGACGGGAGGAGCATCATGCGTGGCCTACAGATCCAAGCCGGTTACCACCGACGAGCACTGCTGGGGTTCATCGTCCTGGTGATAGCGAGCTTGACGCCACTGGTGATCCCGTCCCCCGCGAGTGCCATGCCGGTGCCCGGTTCCTCGGTCACGATCGTCGGGAACCCGCCCACCATCGTGACCGGCACCTCCCAGGTCACCTTCGCCTTCATCGGGATGAACCATCACCCCACCGCGCCGGGCTACTGGTGCAGCTTGAGCCCATCCCTGGCTCCAACGGGGCCCTGGACCTTCTGCAGCTCCCCGTGGACGGTCAACGTGCCGTCTGACGGCCAGTGGCGATTCACGGTCGCCATGCCCGCCCCTGACGTGGATGGCCCTGGTGTCGTCGATTACGTCTACGCGTGGCACGACTTCGTGGTCGCGAACGACCCGCCAGGGGTGACCTTCACCGATGTACCCGGTGCGGTGTCGAGCCTCCCGGCCCCCACCCTCCGATTCACCGTGGCGGGAGCCGCGGCCAGCGCAACGTGCCAACTCGACAACCAGGACCCTGTCACCTGCTGGTCCACGTTCACCCCCACCGCGTTGACCGCAGGGGACCACACACTGGCCGTTACCGCCACCAATCCCGCCGGGCAAGGATCAGCCAGCTACACGTGGAGGGTCCAACCGACCTCAACCCCACCGGCGATCACGACCTTCACCGTGCCCAGCAGCGTGAGCGGCCCCAACGTGACCGTCAGCTGGAGCACGTCGGGAGTCATCGATCGTACCGAGTGCATGAGGGACGAGAACGGCTCCTGGTTCCTGTGCTCGTCGCCCTACCAGCTCACCGGCCTGGCGGCTGGCGAGCACATGTTCAGTGTCCGCGTGATCAATGGTGCCGGCACTGATCAGGCGGACGCCTCCTGGTCGGTGGACCCCACGTTCACGACGCCACCTCCCACAGTGACCGTGACCAGCAAGCCTGCCGCCCGAACCACCGCCACCGCCGCGACCTTCCTCTACACGCTGTCGAACGCGACGTCGGCTGGCTGCCTCCTCGATGGCGTGACCGTCGGGTGCTCGACGACTCGCCTGCGGGTAACCGGCCTTGCGGTCGGCCCGCACCAGATCAGCATCGTGCCGATCGGCTCCATCACCGGCACGGCTTGGACCTATAGCTGGGTGGTGACCCCCGTGCTGGCCATCACCGGCCGGCCGGCCAACGGCAACAACGGCGATGCGATGGTGACGTTCCGGTCGAGTCCCGGGGCTACCGTCACCTGCTCCCTCGACGGGAGCACGCCCACACCCTGCGCCAGCCCATGGGTGGGCCCAGGTGCCGGTCTCACCCCAGGCACCCACCGGTTGGTGCTGTCGGCAGCCCTCAATGGCGAGGTCGTCACGAAGACCGTGAGATGGAACCAGGCCTAGGACCCGCCCGATACCTGGCGGTCGGTCACGACCTGAAGCGCCGCCGCAGCCAGTCCACCAGGATCGCGTTGACCTCTGCTGGCTTCTCCTGTTGCACCCAGTGGCCAGCGCCGGCGATCTCGTGCATCTCCAGGTCGTCGATCACGCTCGGCATGCCCTGGGCCATCGCCGGGGTGAGGACCGGGTCCCACTCCGCGGTGATCATGAGGCACGGGATCCCGTCGATGCGAGCTCCGTCGAGCTGAGGGGTCTGCTCCCAGTTCCAGTCGAAGTTCCGGTACCAGTTCATCCCACCGGTGAAACCTGTCTGCCGGAACGTCTCCACGAAGACGGCAAGCTCGTCGGGGCTGAGCAGCTCGTCACCGAGCACCGGGGCGTTGACCACTGCCTCCACGAAGTCCGACGCGGGCCGCTCCCCGACCACCTCACGCAACTGCTCGGGTGACACGCCCCGGCGCATCATCCGGGAGAACAGCACGTCGATGTTCGCTGCGAACGCAGCATCCGCCACCCCCGGCTCCTGGAACCACACGATGTAGTGGTTCTCCCCGCCCATCATCCGGAAGAGCTCGGTGGGTCTCATCGGGAACCGGGGGACGTAGGGGGTCGTGAGCGCCGCGACCCCCGCCACCCGCTCGCGATGGAGCAGGGGCATCTGCCACACCACGAACCCACCCCAGTCGTGGCCGACGAACACCGCTCGGTCGACCTCGAGCGCATCGAGTAGGCCGACGAGATCGCCGGTGAGGTGGAAGATGTCGTAGTCGCGCACGGCCTCCGGGCGGCTGCTGCCGCCGTAGCCCCGCTGATCGGGTGCCACGACGTGGAACCCCGCGGCGGCGAGCGCTGGGAGCTGGTGCCGCCAGCTGTAGGCCAGCTCGGGGAAACCGTGCGAGAGAACCACCGTCGGATCGGCGGGATCGCCCGCTTCGTAGACCGACAGGCGCACGTCGTCGAGGTCGACGTCGCGATGCCGGGCGCCGGGAATCTCGTAGGGAACCATCCGCGCACGCTACTCGCGTCATCGCCCCCCGGAGGCAGCTCTACCGTGGGGGGATGCCGACTCCGGGCGAGCTCGCCGGCACCATCGCCCTCATCGCGCTGGCCAGCCTTCCACTGGCACTCTCGCTGTGGGCCCTGCTCGACTGCGCCCGCCGGCCGGCATGGGCATGGGCGCTGGCCGGTCGGCGGCAGGTGCTGTGGCTGGCGGCGATCCTCGTCGGCTTCCTGGTGCTCGTCGGGGGGCTGCTGATCGCCAGCTGGTACCTGCTGCGGGTCCGCCCCCTGGTCGCGGCAGCCGAGGATGGTCGCGTACCGTGACCTCCCGCCCATCCGCCCGCAGCCCGTGACCGTGGACCGGCAGATCGCTTCAGCGAGCGGCTCCGGCCTGGCCGAGAAGGCCAGCTGGGGGAGGCCCGTACCGGCCCCGTAGGAAGTCGATCATCCCAGCTGCCCGGCCCTTCGCCGAGAACACGAAGACCCGTGACGAAGGCTGGACCACCCCGCGAGCGAGTTGCCACAGGGCGATGCAGAAACGAATGAACGCGTGGTAGCGGCCTGAGTGCTCCCGCACCAGCAGCAGGGTGTTGCGGTGCATCAGGTAGTCGACCGCGGGGCTGCCCGAGCGCATGGTGGGGTTGGTCACCCGTGCCCCCCGCACCAGCCCGACCTCCCATCCCGCGGCCCTGGCCCGCAGGCCCAGGTCGGCCTCCTCGCAGTACGCGAAGTAGCGCTCATCGAACAGACCGATCTCCTCCAGGCAGGCTCGGCGGGCGATCAGCAGCGTGCCGTGGGGGTAGTCCACCGACTCCCATCCGTCGGCGGCTGCCCCCCGAGGAGCGGGCACGGTCATCCCCCCGAAGTACGGATCCACGACCGGCACGTGCCCGTCACCCACATCCGCACAGGCGAGCCCCGCGCGTTCCCTGGACTCAGCGGCAGCGATCAGCCGGCACAGCGTGCCGTCGTGCGGGAGCGCATCATGGGGGGCCAACGCGACCCACTTCCCTTCCCCCTCGGCCAACCACCTCTGCAACCCGGCGTTGGCACCCGGGCCGAAGCCCCGATTCGCGCCCAACTCAACCAGCTCCACGTCGTGGACGGAGCTGGCCACCACCGCGCGGAGGCGTTCGAGAAGCGGAGGCTCGGAGCCGTTGTCGACAACCAGGATCCGGGTGGAGACCCCCTGATGCTGGAACCGATCGATGGTCCGAGCGCAGCGCTCAGGCTGGTTCCAATGGACGATGATGACGGTGACTACTCCGTGGCCGGCCACGTCCGACCACGCTAGCCAGCGCCGGCTCAGGCGCCGGCCGACGCCCGGATCAGCGCATGCTGCACCAGCTCGAGCAGCGCCATCTTGGTCTGGGCCCGGTCACGTGCGTCAGTCGTGATCATGGGCACGTCGGCTGGCACTGCGAGCGCCTCCCGCACGTCTTCGATTGCGTGGTACTGCTTGCCGTGGAAGAGGTTGATCGCCACGATGAACGGCACCCCGTTCGTCTCCATGTAGTCCACGGCCGGGAAGCAGTCGGCGAGGCGGTTGGTGTCGACGAGCACCACCGCTCCGATCGCACCTCGGACCAGGTCGTCCCACATGAACTTGAAGCGGTCCTGGCCCGGGGTGCCGAACAGGTAGAGGATCAGGTCCTCGCCGAGCGTGATACGGCCGAAGTCCATCGCCACGGTGGTCGAGGTCTTGCCCGTGTTCACGCCGCCCGTCTCGTCGATGCCCTCTGCGACCTTGGTCATGGCGGCTTCGGTCGTGAGCGGGGCGATCTCGGAGATCGAGCCCACGAACGTCGTCTTCCCCACGGCGAAGCCGCCGGCGACGATGATCTTGACGGGAAGCGGAGCGTTGTCGCCCGCTGCTGGTTCGGCAGAGGCCGGAGCCTCAGAGCGCTTGAAGGCCATCGAGCACCCTTTCGAGCAGTTTGAGGTCGGGACGTTCGCCAGTCATGGAGTGTTGCGGCTTGTAGCTGGTGAGGAAGCCCTCCTCGGCCATGTCACCCACCAGCACGCGGGCGACACCGAGAGGCACGCTCAGATGTGCGGACACCTCAGCGATAGAGATCGGCGTATTGCACAGCGCCACGATCTTCTTGCGCTCGAGCGCGAGTCGTGGCGCCGCCGAGACGCCTTGAGGCGTCACTTTGACAAGGGTCTCGAGCGGCAGGTCGGCGTTCGAGCGCGTGCGGCCTCCCGTCAGCACGTACGACCGTACGCGCAGGCCCGGGCCGTCGTCGTGCTCGTCGCCGGACATGGTCATCGGGGCAGGGCAGCCTGCAGCTCGGCGCGGATCTCAGGTGTCAGGACGGTCCCCGCCTTCTCCACGAGCACCGCCATCTCGTAGGCGACCAGGCCGATGTCGCAGTCAGCCGTGGCCACCACCGCGAGGCAGGAACCATCGCTGATCCCGGTGACGAAGATGATGGCGTTCTCCATCTCGATCATGACCTGGTTCACGGCGCCGCCACCGAAGCGGCCGGCTGCACCGAACGCCAGGCCGATGAGACCCGAGGACATGGCCGCGAACCGGTCTGCCGCGTCGCGGTCAAGGCCCGCCGAGGTCGCGATGGGCAGGCCGTCGGCGGACACGACCACCGCCTCGTTCACGCCCGGCACCTTCTCGGCGAAGTTCTGGACGAGCCAGTTGAGGTTCCTGGCTTCCGAGCTCAGTTCGGTCATCTGTGTGGCATCCTCCGCGTTGGACGTACGGGCGGCCGTCGTCAATCCCTGTCCTGTCTATCCGAATCGGCAGCTCCCCGGCCTTTGTTGAGGCCCGAGCGGTAACGAGAGAGCATCTTGCGGACCTCTTCGGGGGAGCGCTGGGTCTGGCCGGTCGACCGAGCTGCCACCGGAGCAGCACTGCTGGCACCGACCCCGTCCGCCATCCGCTTCTTCGGTGTGCGCCTCACGAGACCCGCGGCGGTGAGGGTCTCGGCGGGAGCGGGTGGCTCCTCGACGACCGAGGGTGCCGCCGCGGTCGTCACCTGCTCCTCGGTCTCGACCGTGGTGACCGACCCGATGCTGCCTCCGCCCTCGGGCTCGGCCGGCGCGATCACCGACGGCTCGAGGGACCCCGACGCCAGTTCCTCGTCAACGAGCGATTGGAGCCCGCGATCGAACGCCTCGCCCTCCGGCACCACCTCTTCGACGAGCTCGTCGAGAAGGTCCTCGGAGGTGACGGCGACCGGCTCCGGCTCCGGCTCGGCCGCCGGAGGCGCTTCCTCGACCTCCTCGACGATCTCGACCTCGTCGACGGTCTCGAGATCGACGACCTCCTCGCCCCCGGTGGTCGCCGGGGCGAATGCAGCCTCCTCCGCTGCGGAGACGTCCGCGACGGCGGGGGCGGCGGCGGGCTCGGCCGGCTCCTCACCCTCCTCGCCCGGATAGGTGACCAGATCCGGTGGAAGCGTGACCAGGGCGGTCACCCCACCCGAGGGGGAGGCGGTGAGCTTGACGGAGATGCCGAAGCGCTGGGCGAGACGCCCGATCACGATGAAACCCAGCGACCGGGACAGGGCCAGGCCGACCAGCGGAGGCCGCGCCAGCTGCTCGTTCGCCTCGGCGAGCTGGTCCGCGCTCATCCCGATACCTTGATCTGAGACCGAGATGATGTAGCCCTCTGCCCCCGCGCGGTGGCCCACGATCTCGACCATCGTGTCCGGCGGTGAGAAGTGGGTGGCGTTCTCCATCAGCTCCGAGAGCAGGTGGGCCAGGTCCACGGCCACGTTGCCGCCCACGGTCGCGTCGTCGAGGGCGAGCAGTTGGATGCGGGCGAAGTCCTCGACCTCGCCGATGGCGACCCGCACCACATCGGCGAGCGCGACGGGCCGGCCACGCCGGCGTGGCGGCTCTGCCCCAGCCAGCACCAGCAGCGACTCGGCGTTGCGTCGCATCCGGGTGGCGAGGTGATCGAGCTTGAAGAGGTTGTCGAGCTGATCCGGATCTTCCTCGTTCGCCTCGAGCTGATCGATGAACTCGATCTGGCGGTCGAGCAGGGTCTGGTTGCGGCGAGCGAGGTTGATGAAGATGTCACCGATGCCCTTGCGGAGCAGCTGTGCCTGCTCTTCGGCCACCTCGACCGTCACCTGCTGGATCGAGTTGAAGGCGTCCGCCAGCTGACCCACTTCGTCTTTGGAGTTGATGTCGATCGGGGTCAGTGTGGCGCTGAGAGGCTCGTCGGCCTCGTCGGGGTTCCGCAGCCGCTCGACCAGGCCCGGCAGCTTGTCGGTCGAGAGCGTGTAGGCCGCACTGGTCAGCTTGCGGAGCGGGACCGTCGTGGCCCGGGCGACGAGGAAGGCGATGGCCAGGGCCAGCGCGATGGCGATCACCGCGCCCACGATGTACAGGCGGGCCGCGCCCTGAGCGGAGGAGGTGAGGTCATTCGCGGTCGTCACCACGTCACGGATGAATCCCTGCTCGATGCCGTAGAGCGACTCGTTCGCATCGAGTGCCGACCGGATGACCTGGTCCGCGGACACGGTGATGACGTTGCTGTCGGCTCCCTCGTCGAGGATCGTCTTCTTGAGATCGTCGAACTTCAAGCTCGCCAACGCATCCCGCTTGACGATCTTGGCGGGCCCGGGTGCGTACTGGTCGAAGTTCTCGCTCGCCTGGTCCTCGTCGTTCCCGGCCGCGATGGTGCGCTGGTACGAGACGCAATCCTCGGCATCGACGGACGAGCAGGGCGTGCCCTCTTTGTTGGTGAAGGCTCCCGACACGGCGACCGAGCTGAGCAGCGCGCCTTGCTCAGCTCGAGCGGCCTTCACCTGCTCGAAGTTCGTGACCGTGCTCAGACCGAGCAGCAGATCGGCATCCGAGGCCTCCTGCACGATGCGGGCGTTGATCGCGATGAGGTCGCTCGCGGTGTTGCCGTACTGGTCGACGGCCCCGGATGGCACCGTCTGGCGGTTGTCGACCGAGAGGCGGTTGGTCCGCAGGTTGCCGAGGCGCCGGTCCGCCAGGTCGATGGCATCCTTGACCTGCTGGTTGTCCCGGCCGGGCTGGATCCGGTCGAGGGCGCCGCGGTAGCGATCCAGCGCGGCGTCGGTCGACTGCCGTTGCGCGTCCAACTCCGGGCGGTACCGGGCGCCCCCGCTCGCCATGTACGCGGCCGACCAGACCGATTCCTGCTGAAGCTGGTTGATGAGATCCGAGTTGACGGTGACGAACTGGGTCAGCTCCTCCACTCGGCTGGCATCGCTCGCCTCGGCCAGCCGACCGGTCACCCCGACCACGGCCAAGACCACGAGCACGATCACGGGTGCCGCGAGGACCGTGACGAGCTTGGTGCCGACCTTCATGTTTCGCAGCATCGGAAGCCTCGGATATCTCGGATCGATCGACTCTTCGCGCCTTACACCCGGACCCCGACCAGCGTGTCCCGCCGCGGGAGCCCGGCTCCCCCCGGCACCTCACCCCTCACGGCTGATGGGCCGGTACCAACTCCAATCGACCACCCGGCGGGGTTCTTGAGGACCAGCCTCCCGAAATCCCGCTCGACCCACACGCTAGCGTCGGGGCGATGCCCGCCCGTGGACCTGCGCTCGAAGGGACCTTGGCCGACCTCCCGCTGGACGAGGTGCTGACCTTGCTGGCCAACACCCGCCAGACGGGCATCCTCGAGCTGCGGGGAGCCAACCCGGGCCTGGTCGCACTCCACCAGGGCGAGGTGACGATCGCGCTGTCGGCCATGGGCCCGACCCTCCAGCAGGTCTTCCTCGGCTCTGGCATCACCGATGCCGATGGATGGGAAGCCGCCATCGGCGCGGCCGATCGCGGGGTGGCGCTGACCGAGACCATCGTCCGGCTCGGCTGCGACCTCACCGCTCTGCGGCGCACCCTCCACGATCAGACGGTCGGCGCCGTCTTCGAGCTGCTGCTCCCGAGCCGCGACACATTCGAGTTCCTCCCCGGCGAGCAACACCCGGTCGGCGACACCTTCACCTTCCCGGTGCCCGAGCTACTGGAAGAAGCGGCGGCACGCCTCGAGGCCTGGAAGCAGATCGCGGAGGTCATCCCCTCCACGGCGATGGTGATGCGGCTGGCCAGGTCGCTCCCCGGCCCGGAGGTCACCATCAGCTCCGGGGAATGGCACGTGCTGGCCCGACTGGATGGTCGAGCGACGATCTCCGAGGTCATCCGCGAACTCGGGATGAGTGCCTTCGCGGTCTGCGCCGTGCTGCACCGCCTGGTGGAGGAGGGTGTGGTCGAGCCGGTGGACACATCGGCAGGGTGAGACGAGCGGCCAGCGCCACCAAGGCTCTCCGATCCGCCCGCTCCTCCCTCGTGGACACAGGGCCGACGCCGATGCGGTCGCCCCTACCACAACATCCCGGCTCGCGGGCGTCGCGGTCGCTACAGTGCGCGCCTGACCCGCGCTCCGTTGATGGGCGCGCCGGACACGGGAGGACGACTGTGAGCGATACGCCCCAAGGGCCTGGCTGGTGGCAGGCCTCCGACGGCAAGTGGTACCCACCGGAACAAGCACCAGGTGCACAGCAACCCGCGGGTGGGCCGGCTGGGGGGTTCCCGTCCGTCGGCGAGGCCTTCAACTACGGGTGGACCAAGTTCCAGGCCAACGTCGGCCAGATCATCGTCGCCGCCATCATCGGCTTCGCCATCATGGCGGTGCTGTCGCTGATCGGCTACGTGCTCATCTTGGCCAGCGTGATCAACGCCTCAGGCGGTTGCGAGTTCAACCGGCGCGGCGAGTACGTCTGCGACACCGGCCCCGGCTTCTTCGTCATGCTGCTGGCTTGGGCCGTCTTCCTGGGGCTCTTCTACTTCGGTCAGTTCCTCTTCGACCTGCTGATGATCAGGGTCGGCCTCCTGACCACGGCGGGTGAGCCGCTGGACATGAGCCGGTTGCTGAGCGCCGAGCGCCTCGGTCCCTACCTCCTCGGTGCGGTCATCATGACCGTGCTGGCGATGATCGGATTCGTCTTCTGCATCATCCCCGGCATCCTGGTGCTGATCTTCGGGCGCTTCTTCGGCTACTACATCCTCGACAAGGGCCAGGCTCCCGTCGATGCCATCAAGTCCAGCTTCGACCTGGTCAAGAACAACTTCGGTTCCGTGTTCGTGTTCCTCTTGGCCGTGTTCGCGGCCAACTGGGTCGGCTCGTTCCTCTGCTTCATCGGGCTCATCGTCACCGTCCCACTGACCGCGATCGCCACCGCGTACTACTACCGGCGGGCCGAGGGGCAGCCCGTCGTGGCCTGACGGGACCCAGCACCTGGAAGGACGAAGGTCGGGGCGGCCGAACGGCTGCCCCGACGGCCTTCACGAGCGATCACCATGAGCGATACCTCCCAAGGGCCTGGCTGGTGGCAGGCCTCCGATGGCAAGTGGTACCCACCTGAGGCCGCTCCCGGACCGGGGCCGACCTACACGTCTGCTCCATATGCTGGCGCTTCCTACGGGTTCCCACCCACGCCGAGACCCGCCCAGATCGAAGGGTTGGCGATCGCCTCGTTCGTCGTCGCCTTGGTCGGGCTAGTCATGCTGTGCATGTACGGACTCGGTGTGGTTGCCTGCATCGCCGCCATCCCACTCGCCATCACCGCTCGGGGGCGGATCAACGAATCGAACGGTGCCCTCACCGGTGAAGGATTCGCCACCGCCGGTCTGATCATCGGAGCGATCGGCACCGCACTCGGCGTGCTCGGGCTCATCCTGCTTCTCGGCATCCTTCTCGGCGCCAACTCAAGCTGAGGTTCTGACCCGTTGAGCCTCCCGGCAACCTTGAAATCGCCGATCAGCGCAGCGGCGCGGAGGTCGGTTCGATCGGTGCGGGCAGCAGGGTGTCGCCGGTGAGGTAGCGATCCACTGCAGCCGCGCACGAGCGACCCTCGGCGATGGCCCAGACGATCAGGCTCTGGCCCCGCCCCATGTCGCCGCACACGAAGACCCCGTCCACCGAGGTCGACCACCCGTCGTCTCGGGCCACGTTGCCCCGACCGTCGAGCTCCACGCCCAGCTCGTCGAGCAGGCCCGCCCGCTCCGGCCCCACGAAGCCCATCGCCAGGAGCACCAGCTCGCAGGGCAACTCGAACTCCGTGCCCTCGACAGGCTCGAAGGTCTGCCGGCCGTCGACGACCCGGCTCTCCACCTCGACCGCTCGCAGCGCCCGGACCCGACCCTGCTCGTCACCGAGGAACTCGAGGGTGTTCACCGAGAACACCCGCTCGCCGCCCTCCTCGTGGGCCGAGGAGGTGCGGAACATCAGGGGCCAGGTCGGCCAAGGAGTGCTCGGGTCCCGCTGGTCCGGGGGCCGGGGCATGATCTCGAACTGGTGGACGACCGCCGCGCCCTGCCGGTGCGCGGTGCCCAGGCAGTCGGCGCCGGTGTCACCACCGCCGATGATCACCACCCGCTTGCCCGCCGCGGTGATCGGAGGCTCGTCCAGGTCGCCCTGCTGCACCCGGTTGGCCAGCGGCAGGTACTCCATGGCCTGGTGGATGCCGTCGAGCTCCCGCCCGGGGATCGGCAGATCACGCCACGTCGTCGCCCCGCCGGCCAGCACGATGGCATCGAAGTCGGCGCGAAGCTGTTCGACGGTCAGGTCGACCCCGACGTTGACGTTGCAGCGGAACTCGGTGCCCTCGGCCTCCATCTGGGCCAGCCGCCGATCCAGGAAGCGCTTCTCCATCTTGAACTCGGGGATGCCGTAGCGCAGCAGCCCGCCGGGACGATCCGCCCGCTCGAACACCACGACCTCGTGGCCGGCCCGGGTGAGCTGCTGCGCGGCCGCCAGGCCTGCGGGACCGGAGCCCACCACCGCCACCCGGCGGCCGGTCTTCTCCCCGGCAGGGAGGGGCTGCACCCAGCCCTCGGACCAGGCCCGCTCGATGATCTCGACCTCCACCTGCTTGATCGTCACCGGGTCCTGGTTGATGCCGAGCACGCACGCCGCCTCGCAGGGCGCAGGACAGAGCCTCCCGGTGAACTCGGGGAAGTTGTTCGTGGCGTGGAGCCGGTCGATCGCCTCCCGCCAGTGGTCGCGGTAGACCAGATCGTTCCAATCGGGGATGAGGTTGCCCAGCGGGCACCCGTTGTTGCAGAACGGGATGCCACAGTCCATGCAGCGGCTGGCCTGGGTGCGGATCTTGACGATGGGGAACGGCTCGTAGACCTCCCGCCAGTCGCGCAGGCGCACCGGTACCTCACGGCGGGCCGGTGTCTCCCGCCGGTGCTTGAGGAACCCCGTCACGTCACCCATGAGCGGCCGCCATGATCGCTTCGAGCACGTCTTCTCCCTGCTCCTCGGCCCGGCGCTGGGCCTCCAGCACCCGCTTGTAGTCCTTCGGCATGACCTTGCGGAACTGCTCCACCCAGGTGTGCCAGCTGTCGAGCAGCCGCGCCGCGACCACCGAGCCCGTCTCGTCCAGGTGGCGCTGCACGATCTCGCGCAACCACTCGCGGTCCGTCTCGTCGAGGGGATCGAGATCGACCATCTCGTAGTTCAGCCGCTCCGGGAAGGTGCCGTCGACGTCGTGCACGTAGGCGATCCCACCCGACATGCCAGCGCCGAAGTTGCGCCCGGTGGGACCGAGCACCACCACTCGCCCGCCGGTCATGTACTCGCACCCGTGGTCACCGACGCCCTCCACCACCGCGGTGGCCCCGGAGTTGCGCACGCAGAACCGCTCCCCCACCATGCCGCGCAGGAACATCTCGCCCCCCGTCGCCCCGTAGAGGATCACGTTGCCGGCGATGATGTTCTCCTCGGCGGCGAACGGGCTGCCCGCGGGCGGGCGGATGATGATGCGCCCGCCGGAGAGGCCTTTGCCCGTGTAGTCGTTCGCGTCGCCATCGAGGCGCAGGGTGATGCCCCGGGGCACGAACGCGCCGAAGCTCTGGCCGGCCGAGCCCGTGAACTGCACGGTGATGGTGTCGTCCGGAAGGCCTGCGCCGCCGTATCGCTTCGTCAGCTCGTGGCCGAGCATCGTGCCCACCGTGCGGTTCACGTTGCGGATGGGCAGCTCGATCCGGACCGGCTCGCCGCGCTCGAGCGCGGGTTGTGACAGCCGGATCAGCTCGTTGTCGAGCGCGTGCTCGAGACCGTGGTCCTGCTCTCGGACCCGATGGCGACTCGCTCCCTCGGCCAGGGCGGGCATGGTGAGGATGGGCGTGAGGTCCAGACCGGAGGCCTTCCAATGCTCGACCGCCCGGCGGGTGTCGAGGACCTCGCTGTGGCCGATCGCCTCGTCGAGGCTGCGGAACCCGAGGCGGGCCAGCAGCTCACGCACCTCCTCGGCGATGAACTCGAAGAAGTTCACGACGAACTCCGGCTTGCCGCTGAACCGCCGGCGCAGCTCGGGGTTCTGCGTCGCCACCCCCACCGGGCAGGTGTCGAGGTGGCAGACCCGCATCATGACGCAACCCGACACGACCAACGGCGCGGTGGCGAAGCCGTACTCCTCAGCGCCGAGCAGCGCACTGATCACCACGTCGCGGCCGGTCTTGAGTTGGCCGTCGACCTGTACCACGATGCGGTCGCGCAGGTTGTTGAGCAACAGGGTCTGCTGGGTCTCGGCCAGGCCGAGCTCCCACGGTCCGCCGGCGTGCTTGATCGACGTCAGCGGCGCCGCTCCGGTGCCGCCGTCGTGCCCCGAGATGAGCACCACATCCGCATGCGCCTTCGAGACCCCGGCCGCGACCGTGCCCACCCCGACCTCGGCCACCAGCTTCACGTGCACCCGAGCCGCCGGGTTCGAGTTCTTCAGGTCGTGGATGAGCTGGGCCAGGTCTTCGATGGAGTAGATGTCGTGGTGTGGTGGCGGGCTGATGAGCCCCACGCCCGGCGTGGAGTGCCGGGTGGAGGCGATCCACGGGTAGACCTTGTGCCCCGGGAGCTGGCCACCCTCGCCGGGCTTGGCTCCCTGGGCCATCTTGATCTGCAGGTCATCCGCGTTGGTGAGGTACTCGGCGGTGACCCCGAATCGCCCCGAGGCCACCTGCTTGATCGCGCTGCGCTTCGAATCCCCGTTGGGCAGCGGCACGAACCGCTCCGGGTCTTCGCCGCCCTCACCGGTGTTGGAGCGCGCCCCGAGCCGGTTCATGGCGATGGCCAGGGTCTCGTGGGCCTCCGCCGAGATCGAGCCGTAGGACATCGCACCGGTGCTGAACCGCTTCACGATCTCCGAGACCGGCTCGACCTCCTCGAGCGGCACGGGCTCGCGCACCCCTTCGCGGAACTCGAACAGCCCCCGCAGGGTGGCCAGCCGGCGGGCCTGGTCGTCGACGAGCTTCGTGTACTCCTTGAAGATCTCATAGCGGCGGGTACGAGTGGCGTGCTGGAGTTTGAACACCGTCTCCGGGTTGAACAGGTGGTACTCGCCCTCACGACGCCACTGGTACTCACCCCCCACCTCGAGGGTGCGGTGGGCCCGCTCGGTGGGGTTCTTCGGGTACGCGAGGCGGTGCCGGGCCTCCACCTCGGCGGCCAGTTCGTCGAGCCCGATGCCCCCCAGCCGGCTGACCGTGCCGGTGAAGAACTCGTCCACGAAGTCGTGCGCGAGCCCGATGGCCTCGAAGATCTGGGCCCCGGTGTAGGAGGCCACCGTGGAGATGCCCATCTTGGACATCACCTTCAGGATCCCCTTGCCGCAGGCCTTGATGTAGTTGCGGATGGCGGTGTTGGGGTCCTTCAGCTCACTGCGACCCTCCGCGATCAGATCCTCGATGGTCTCGAACGCGACGTAGGGGTTGACGGCCGCCGCGCCGTAGCCGATCAGCAGGCACATGTGGTGCACTTCGCGGGCCTCGCCGGTCTCGACCACCAGCCCGGCTCGGGTCCGGCTCTTCTCCCGGATCAGGTGGTGGTGCACCGCGCTGGTGGCCAGCAGGGCAGGGATCGGTGCCAGCTGCGCCGTCGACCCCCGGTCGGACAGCACGAGCATGGTCGCCCCCTGCTCGATGGCCTCGCTGGCCTCCTGCCGGATTCGGTCGAGTGCCGCCCGGAGCCCGGAACCACCCTCCGCCACCGGGTACAGGCAGGAGATCTCGACGGTCCGGAAGTCGTCGAGTCCGGGATAGGTGTGGATGGCTTTGATCTTGGCCAGCTCGTCGTTGTCGAGGACCGGCCGGGGCAGGTAGATCTGCCGGCAGGAGCGCGGGCCGGGTGCGAGCAGGTTGCCCTCCGGCCCGACGGTGGCGCCGATGGCCGTGACCAGCTCCTCCCGGATGGCGTCGAGCGGTGGGTTGGTCACCTGCGCGAAGAGCTGGTGGAAGTAGTCGTAGAGCAGCCGGGGGCGGGATGACAGCACCGCCAGCGGGGTGTCGGTCCCCATCGAGCCGATCGGCTCCGCGCCCGTACGAGCCATCGGCTCGATGATGAGCCGCAGCTCCTCGGAGGTGTACCCGAAGGTCTGCTGGCGCTCCACCACCGAGCCGTGCGAAGGCAGGGCATGAGAGCGCTGGGGCAACAGATCGAGCTCGACCAGGTTCTCGTCGAGCCACGCCTGGTACGGCTTGGCCCGGGCGAGCTGGCCCTTGATCTCGGCGTCGCCGATGATCCGCCCGGCGGTGGTGTCCACCAGGAACATCCGCCCCGGCTGCAGGCGGCCCTTCTGGACGACCCGCTCGGGGGGCACGTCGAGCACACCCACCTCGGAGGCCATGATCACCAGGTCGTCGCTGGTCACCCAGTACCGCGACGGCCGGAGGCCGTTGCGGTCGAGCACCGCACCGATCACGGTGCCGTCGGTGAACGCGATCGACGCCGGGCCGTCCCACGGCTCCATCAGCGAGGCGTGGAACCGGTAGAAGGCCTTCTTCTCCGGCGTCATCGACTCGTGCCGCTCCCACGCCTCGGGGATCATCATGAGCACCGCGTGCGGCAGCGAGTACCCGCCCATGTGGAGCAGTTCGAGGGCCTCGTCGAAGGTCGCCGAATCGCTGGCCCCCGGGGTGCAGATGGGGAAGATCCGGTCCAGCTCGCCGGGGAGCAGATCGCTCGCCAGCAAGGCCTCGCGGGCCCGCATCCAGTTCCGGTTGCCCTGCACGGTGTTGATCTCGCCGTTGTGGGCGATGTAGCGGAACGGGTGCGCGAGCGGCCAGGAGGGGAAGGTGTTGGTCGAGAAGCGGGAGTGCACCAGCGCCAGGGCGGACTCGACCCGTTCGTCGGTGAGATCCGGGAAGAACTCGGGCAGCTGCGGCGTGGTGAGCATGCCCTTGTAGACGAACGTGCGGCCCGAGAGGCTCGGGAAGTACGCGCCGCTCACCCCGTTGACCGGCCCCAACTCGTGCTCGATGCGCTTGCGGACGATGTAGACGCGCCGCTCCAGCGCCAGGTCGAGCAGGTCGTCCCCGGCGAGGAACACCTGCCGGAAGGTGGGCTCCACCGCCCGGGCCGACTCGCCGATCATCGAGTCGTCGTGAGGCACGTCACGCCAGCCGAGTACCCGCAGCCCCTCGCTGGCCGCGATCTTCTCGATCTGCTTCGCCACCTCGTCGGCCTTGTCCCGATCGCGGGGCAGGAAGGCCATGCCGGTCGCGTACTGGCCCTCGGCGGGGAGGTCGAAGTCGACCTCGTCCCGGAAGAAGCGGTCGGGGACCTGCAGGAGGATGCCGGCGCCGTCGCCGGTGTTCACCTCGGCGCCCAGCGCCCCCCGGTGCTGGAGGTTGCACAGCGCGCCGATGCCCATGCGCACGATCTCGTGGCTGCGCAGGCCCTTCATGTGCACCACGAAGTTGACGCCGCAAGCGTCGTGCTCGAAGCGGGGGTCGTAGAGCCCTTGGGCCGGAGGCAGCTCCGGGCTGGATCGGGGCGTGCCTGGCGGGGTTCGCCGCCCCGGCTGGTCGTGTGGCTGTGAACGCATACGTCTTCCGGACTCGAGGCGTGGAGGGCCACGCGCAGGGAACGGGCTTCGCCGCATCCACCTGGACGACGCTGGCCAGGCAGCGAAAGGGTGCCGAATGCTACACGGAGGCCGCAGGCCCAGCCATTCCCCGGCTGCGTCCCGGCCTGGTCTCGGCGAGGCCAGGACGGCGCCCCGGGGGCCGACGGGTAACCTCCGCGGCGTGCCAGACCGCTCTGAGGAGGCTCGGGACCTCATCGAGTTCATCGACGAGTCCCCCTCACCCTTCCACGCGGTGCAGGCGGCGGCTCGGCGGCTCCACGACCTCGGCTTCGAGAGGCTCGATGAGGCGGCGAACTGGCCCCCCGGTCCCGGGCGGCACGTCGTCATCCGCGGTGGTTCCCTCGTCGCCTGGATCTGCGACGACAGCCGGCGGGTCGAGGAGGGGTTCCGCATCATCGGCGCCCACACCGACAGCCCCAACCTGCGCATCAAGCCGAACCCTGATACCGGTGCTGCCGGCTTCCGCCAGCTCGGTGTCGAGGTCTACGGCGGCGCGCTGCTGAACTCCTGGCTCGACCGCGACCTCGGGCTGTCGGGCCGGGTAGCGCTGCGCGATGGCTCCGGCGGAGCGCACCTGCAGCTCGTGCGGGTGGACCGGCCGCTGCTGCGCATCCCGCAGCTGGCCATCCATCTCGACCGCGGGGTCAACGAGACCGGTCTCAAGCTCAACCCGCAGCAGCACCTGGTGCCCGTCTGGGGTGTCGGGTCGACCGGGGAGGGCACCTTCCAACGCTTCCTGGCCGATGAGCTCGGTGTCGGCCCCGACGACATCCTCGGCTGGGAGCTGATGGCACACGACCTCTGCCCGTCGGCACTGGTGGGAGTCGACGAGGAGCTGGTCAGCGCGCCCCGGATCGACAACCTCGCCTCGTGTTACGCCGCGCTGCGCGCCCTGGAGGATCTCCCGCCCGCCACCGGTGCCGGGCCAGTCCCCGTCATCTGCCTGTTCGACCACGAGGAGATCGGCAGCCAGTCCGCCCGGGGCGCCGACAGCACCATGCTGCCCACGGTGCTCGAACGCATCTGCCTCGCCGCTGCTCGGGAACGAGAGGCCTTCCATCGCTCGCTGGCCCGATCGATGTGCGCATCGGTCGACGGCGCACACGCCACCCACCCGAACTACCCGGATCGCCATGAGCCCCAGCACCAGATCCGGGTCAACGGCGGGCCGGTGCTCAAGGTGAACAGCAACGTCCGCTACGCCACCGATGCGGCCGGTGCAGCAACGTTCGCCCTGGCCTGCGAGTGGGCGGGCGTGCCGCTCCAGCGGTTCGTCACCCGTACCGACCTGCCGTGCGGTTCGACCATCGGCCCGGTCACCGCGGCCCGCCTCGGTGTGCCGACCGTCGACGTGGGCCTCCCGCAGCTCGCGATGCACTCGGCTCGCGAGCTGTGCGGTGCCGCCGATCCAGCCCTGCTCATCGCGGCCCTGACCGGCTTCCTGGAGGTACCCGGCCCATGACCCACCCGCTCGAGGCGCTCACTCCCGACGAGCTGCGGACCGCCGCCGCGCTCTACCGGGAGGCTCGCGGCGAGGCCGACCCCCTCTTCGTGTCCGCCTCGCTCTCGGAGCCCTCCCGTGAGGAGCTCGCCACCCTCGAGGCCGGCGGCCAGGTGCCCCGCAGGGTGCGGATCGTCGCCGTGGCCGGCCCCTGCGCACTGGCGGAGGCCGTCGTCTCGCTCACCGACCGCCGGGTCGAGTCGCTCGAGGTCATCGAGCCGGCGCGCCCGCCGGTGCTCTTCGAGGAAGCGATCGGTGCCATCGTCGCGGTCAAGGAGCACCCCGACTGGCAAGCCGCCATGCGCCGCCGCGGCATCGACGACTTCGACCGGGTGCAGCTCGATCCGTGGCCGCCGGGGACCTTCGGGCTCCCCCATGAGGAGGGCCGGCGACTCACCAAGGTGATCTCGTACCTGCGCGAGCACCCCGAGGACAACGGCTACGCCCACCCCATCGAGGGCGTGCTCGCCCACGTCGACCTCGGCACCGGCGAGGTGCTGTTCGTCGAGGACCTCGGCGTGGTCCCCATTCCTGAGGAGAGCGGCAGCTACTACCCCGAGCACCAGGTCGCGCTGCGCACCGATCTGAAGCCGATCGAGATCACCCAACCCGAAGGCCCGAGCTTCACGGTGGAGGGCAACCTGGCTCGGTGGCAGCGCTGGCAGTTCCGGGTCACCCTCGACCCGATCGAAGGCCTGGTGCTCCACCAGATCGGCTACGAGGACGGTGGGCGGCTGCGGCCGATCATGCACCGCGCGTCGCTGTCGGAGATGGTCGTCCCCTACGGCAGCACCGACCCGATGCACCGGTGGAAGAACGCGTTCGACGCCGGCGAGTGGGGCATGGGCCGCATGGTCAACTCGCTCGAGCTCGGCTGCGACTGCCTCGGCGAGATCCACTACTTCGACGCCCCGATGCTGACCGAACGTGGCGACGTCAACGTCGTCACCAACGCGATCTGCATGCACGAAGAGGACTACAGCATCCTCTGGAAGCACCACGACATGCACTCGTTCCGCACCGAGGTACGGCGCCAGCGACGGTTGGTGGTGAGCGCCATCTACACCGTCGGGAACTACGAGTACGCGTTCTACTGGTACTTCTACCTCGACGGGTCGATCCAGCTCGAGGTCAAGCTGACCGGCATCATCCAGCCCCAGGCGGTCGCACCGGGGGCCGACCCCGGCAACGCCAACCTGATCGCACCGGGGCTCGCGGCCCCACACCACCAGCACCTGTTCTGCGTCCGGCTCGACATGGCCGTCGACGGCTTCACGAACTCGGTGGTGGAAGTGAACGCCGAGCCGCAGCCACCGGGGCCGGACAACGAGTGGCACAACGGCATCGTGTCGGTGGCCACCACCTTCGAGACCGAGCTGCAGGCGCGTCGGGAGGTGAACCCGGCGACCAGCCGCTCGTGGCGCATCGTGAACCCGCGCCGCGTGAACCGCCTGGGTCAGCCCGTGAGCTACAAGCTCATCCCCCAGTCGTCACCGACCATGCTCGCCGGCGACGACTCGTGGGTGGCGAGGCGGGCCGGGTTCGCCAGGCACAACCTGTGGGTCACCCCCTACC
This sequence comes from Rhabdothermincola sp., assembly GCF_036846205.1. Taxonomy (NCBI): domain Bacteria; kingdom Bacillati; phylum Actinomycetota; class Acidimicrobiia; order Acidimicrobiales; family Iamiaceae; genus Rhabdothermincola; species Rhabdothermincola sp. The sequence goes on from NZ_DAIUCK010000010.1 coordinate 42,696, forward strand.
ACCCCGACGAGCGGCGAGCGGCCGGAGACCACGCCAACCAGTCCGGAGGGGGTGACGGGCTCCCGCGATGGACCGCCGCCGACCGGCCGATCACCGACACCGACATCGTGGTGTGGCACACCTTCGGCGTCACCCATCTCGTGCGACCCGAGGACTGGCCGGTGATGCCGGTCGAGAGCACGGGTTTCCTGCTCGTTCCCTTCGGGTTCTTCGATCGCAACCCGGCGCTCGACGTGCCGCCACCCTCCAGCGGCCACTGCCACACCTGAGCTGCATCCCGACGCGCGCCAGAGACCCTCAGATACGGCGGTCGCGACCCGACCAGTAGCGGTCGCGTAGCTGGCGGACGTAGAGCTTGCCGGTGGGGTGCCGGGGCAGCTCCGGCTCGAAATCGATCGAGCGAGGCACCTTGAAGCCGGCGAGTCGTTCCCGGGCGAAGGCGAGGATCTCGGTCTCCAGCTCCGGTGTGGGGGCGACCCCCTCCGCGAGCTCCACGGCAGCCTTCACCTCCTCCCCCCATTCGTCGTGGGGGATCCCGAACACCGCCACGTCGAGCACCGCGGGGTGTTCGACGAGCACCGCTTCGATCTCGGCGGGGTAGATGTTCACCCCTCCGGAGATGATCGTGTGCGCGGCACGATCCGAGAGGTACACCCAGCCGTCGGCGTCGACGTAGCCGATGTCACCGATGGTGTACGTGCCGGGGCCCGCGTGCACGCTGGCCGTCTTGTCCGGTGCGTTGTGGTAGCTGAACACCTGCGTCCCCCCGGTGCTCCGGCACCACAAGGTCCCCTCGGTCCCCGCGGGAAGTGGGTTGCCCTCCGGATCGCCTGCGTAGACCTCGTAGGTCGGGATGGCACGGCCGACGGTGCCGGGATGCGCCAGCCACTCGGCGGAGTCCACCAGCGTGACCACCCCACCCTCGCTCGCCCCCCAGTAC